>JAGRMX010000370.1 GCA_020441025.1 Leptospiraceae bacterium | reverse complement strand
CGGTACAGGTTTACCCGCAAATACAATATTCCGTTTACGTCCCTTCGCCCGAATGCAGGCTGCCTGAATGCGCTTTCCCTTCCGCTATAAGCTCAGTCTATCCGTGGGTGTAATTACCCTGCTGGTTACGGGCGTCAGTCTGTTCTTTTTCTATCAGAAATTCTATCAAACGGTCTGGCAACAAATGAGCCGGCGGTTGCAGGATGTGGCTCGCACCGGATCAGGATTTTTGACCGAGGAACACCTGATGGCCATAGAAAGATTACGCGGTGAGATGCAGGCTCGCTCTTATGATCCGGATACGATTGCACCCGATCTGGAACCCGGAGACTACGCCGATGGTCTCGATGAAACCGATATCGACCGATTGCAGAGCAGCTCCGACTATCAAATGCTGGTGCAGTTTTTACGGCGGGTTAAGGCGGGTACCGGTCGATCCACCGTCGCGCAGGGCGATCTAACTCAGCATCCTTTAAACGATGAGAATCCGGTATTGATTCGCTACGCCTATATACTGACGGAGGTCCCCTCGCATCCGGATCACACTTTGCTGCAATTTCTGGCGGACGCGGATTATACCGCTTTCGACTACAATCAGAACGGCGAAATCGACGAATCGGAAGAGCCCACTTTCATCGGCACATATTACAGCGCGGCCGAATTCCCGGCCATGCGACGCGCCTTCGATGGTGAAATCCAGGCCGATCAGATGTATCAACAAGACGCCTGGGGTGTGACTCTTTCAGCCTATGCGCCCATAAAGAATCGTAGCGGTGAAGTGATTGCCATTATGGGCCTGGATATGCGCGCGGAAAATGAATACAACATGATCAACGACGTATTCTGGTTATTCATCGCCATCGTCGTCGCCAGCGGGCTGTTTTCCATAACTATTTCCATGTTGATAGCGCGTCTGTTGACTCGCCCCTTATCCCAATTATATCAGGGAGCGGAACGCGTACGGAATCGGGACTTCAGTACTCGCATCCAGATCAATTCGGGCGATGAAATACAGGCGCTGGCGGACGTATTCAACGCCATGGTGCATGAGATCAATGATTACGCCAGCGATTTGAAAGAACAGAACGAATCCTTCATGCGATTTGTTCCCACCCAGTTTTTGCAGAGTCTGGGCAAGCCTTCCGCGGCGGATATATTTGTAGGGGACAGTCGCAATGTTCGTATGAGCATATTGTTCACGGATATTCGTTCGTTCACAACGCTCAGCGAAGGACTCTCACCGGAGGACAATCTGGCGTTCTTAAACAGTTACATGCAACGCATGGAACCGGCCATTCAATCTCAGAAGGGTTTTATAGATAAGTTTATGGGTGATGCCATCATGGCCCTGTTTCATAATGACACCGAACAAGGCATTACCGCCGCGGATTTTTCCGTACGTTCGGCCATTGAAATGCGTACCCAACTCGGACAATACAATCAGAGTCGCGCCAACGCCGGTTACGCACCCATAGACATGGGCATCGGTATATCCACGGGCGATGTAATTCTCGGAACGGTGGGCAGCTTTTCCCGCATGGACACCACCGTGCTGGGCAACACGGTGAATCTGGCATCGCGCCTGGAAGGTCTGACCACGGCGTATCAATTGCCTGTATTGATCTGTGAAGACACGTATATAGATTTAACCGACGCCGATCGCTACCATATTCGCGAAGTGGACACGGTCATTGTTAAAGGTCGTACCCGTCCCGCGCTGATTTATGAAGTGTACGATGCCGATCCGGACAATCGTCGGCGAGCCAAAGACTCCACCCGCGACTTATTACAAAAAGGCATAGTACAGTACAAAGTCCGTAGCTTTGATGCGGCCCTGACCACATTTCGCCAGGCCCGTCAACTCGATCCCGAAGATCGTCTGCTCAAACTGTATGTGGCGCGCTGTAAGAAGTATCTGAACGCCCCTCCGTCGGAAGACTGGGATGGCGTGGTTCGATTGACCCGCAAGTAAGCGATCCTCTGGCAATTCGCTTGAATACTTAGATTAGATTTTTCGTATCAGCGGGCCCGTACAAATCGCGCCACGGAATTCCCATCGAGCGATTAACCGGCGCTGACCGGCTGGCGCGCCTTTTTGCCTTCCGGTGGCGGAAACGGATACTCCATCTCACACAATTCGGCCATTTCCAGCATGCGTTCGTGCAGAAAGACTTCCGGATCGGTTTCGCGGGTGTAGGAAACAACGTCACCCAGACGGATGACTACATCCGTACGACGCAGAAAGCCGCGGGGGGTGTACTTAAAACCCACGGTCATCATGTTTACCGGTTGTTTGGGTTTACCTACGATGAATCGAAATCCGGCACTGCGGCCCTGACCCATTTCGTACGGAAAGTGAGTTTGTTCGGGAAATAAGACCAGCGTATTGCCATCGTGCAATACCTCCCGGGCCAACATCAACTCTCGCTTACTCTTTTCCGGATTCTGGCGATTCAGGGGAATGCCGCCGTTACCCAGCCAGAAGCCGAACAGATACCAGCGCGCCAGCGAATCCTTCATGACACACCAGTTGTCCTTGCGGCGACGCATCATTACATGACCGAAACCCAGCGGAATGTCATCATTGCGCTGGTGCTTGGTGATATACAGCAAACTGCCTTCCGTCGGGACCTTCTGCATGCCTTCTACGCGCACCCGGTAAACCAACCGGAGCGCATAGCGTCCCAGAAATGTGAGTATAATCTGATAAAATCGATTTATTCCCGGATGCTGGAACTTTTCCCGGTATTTAGACCGATTGCGAGTTGCTGCGTCTGTTTGTGCCACAGGTCCACGGATCATTGACAGTCTGTCAAAAGCAAGCGCGAATTGACAGCTGTCCAACGACGGGGAATACCGGACACAATGCTCTGGCTGTATATTATAGTGGGTATTCTGCTTTTGATACCCGTCCTGCTGCAGATCCTCTTGATTGGTCCGGTATTTCAGGCCCTGATCCGCGCTACGGTGGGCAGATTTCTTTCCCTCGGCTTTCGCGGCCCGGGCTTTCTGATGCCTTTTCTGCATTTTCGGGCGCGACGCTTTCGCTTTATGATTCATGGCCGGGCGGATACGGATCGTGTTTTTTTCAGCGCCGACCGGGTGCGCTTTCGTCTCGACCCTTTTTTTCTATTACTCGGAAAGCTGCGCATTGTCGGTCTGCAATTGTTCAATCCCTATCTCGAATATTTCAATCGGGTGGAATCATTTGAGAAAAATCGATATCTGCCTCCCCGACACCGTCTCGAATTAAAAAACCTTTCCATTCATAACGGCATTGTTTACGTGAAAGACGAAACCATGACGCCCGTATACCGATTGGAAATTGGCCGGATTGAACTGGAAAATTGCGATATGGACGTGGGCACTCCGGTTGATCTTTTCTTTCGAGCCGAACGCGGCCAGGCCAGTATCGGTTCCGGACGGATTGAAATCGGCAACAGTTCGGGCCAGGGTTACATTCGTCTATGGGGTGTTACCTGGGCTGAGATTGCCAGCATGGAAGACCTGCCCGTACCACTGCCGCTTTTAAAAAGTAAGCTGGCACTGATTGCGTATCACACCGGCGGTGTGCATGGAAGACATGTGCAGGGTGAAGTAGGTTACTCTACCGCCGGAGTCGATCAGGAATTACCCGGTAGTAAAGATGGTCGCTATGCAGTGCCGTTCGAGTTCGATCTTAACTGGGAAGAATATCGACTTACTCTGGATCTCGGACTACAAAAGCTGATCGGCAACATTTTCTCCGGTGCAAAACCCAATTGGTTGTCCAGCGGTTTCGTCCTTAGCGGCCGTAGCGTATTCGAACTGCTGAGAAAGCAGGAAAAGGCCGGGGAAGATTGACGCAATACGGCGAATGGATCCAATTTGCTTTCAACGGTCATCCACAATACCCCCGCCCTAATCTAATGCTGATTGAAATTCCTCACCTTCCGCTCACCACAACTCACC
>JAGRMX010000036.1 GCA_020441025.1 Leptospiraceae bacterium | reverse complement strand
GGCCGACAAAGGAGCAGCGGGGGAATCGTTTGAAGCAATAACCGAGTAACAAAAGTCACACCCGGGCGTAACATCTGTTCCTGACTGTCATCGCCGTATGTCGTATGCTCACTCCTGTTAATTAGAAACACATTTTAAACAGGAGCGTTAACAATGAATAAAATATTACCGATTTGTGGATTGGCCGTTTCCGGTATTCTGGCCCTCAGCGCGTGTATATCTATTAATGATCCCGATCGTGTCGCCGCCCGAACGATTGGAAACGAGCATCACAACGGCACAAAACAGATACTGTCTGTGAATACACTGACGGAGCAAAACGCCGGGGCCCGTGAATGGTCCGATGTGCTCACACAAAACGCGCGATTACATGAGTTTCGTGTGCTGCATACCGGCAGCGTCCGCGTTCCCCGGGAAGGAGTATTGCATCTGGAGGACCCGGCGGCACAGGACCTGCCCGAAGATGATTTATTCGTAGATGTCTTTGCGTTCTGGTTCTGTCATTCGAGCGCCGGCTGCTTTCTCATAGACAGCGGATTGGACGAAAGTTATCGCACCGGACAGGGTGGTAACGTGCGTGGTTTAATGGCAAAAAACTACATTATGGATACCCGCCAGGAACCGGGCCAGGATATTGTCGCGCAATTAGATCGACTGGTCGATGAACGTCATCCCTTGAAAGGCGTTTTTTTCACGCATCTGCACGGCGATCATACTTCGGGCGTGCCGGCAATTACGTCTCAGCCGGAATACCGCGACCTGCGCTGGTTCGCCGGTCGCGATGAGAACTATGTAAACTATTTTCTTCTATATTATGGAGATCATCTGGCCAATGTACAGACACTGGAAGAAATCGATTGGACCGCCGCACCGATCATGTCGCCGCTGGGAAACTGTGTCGATATTTTTGGTGACGGTACTTTCTGGGCCATTGCGACCCCGGGACATTCCAGCGGTCATCTATCCTATCTGCTGATGACCGATGACGGTCCGGTATTGTTAACGGGTGATGCGTCACATACCGGAATTGGATTTGAACGCGGTATTGAACCGGGCTGGGTCTGGAATCGAGATCTGGCGCGAAGCAGTCTGCGACAATTACGCGCATTCAAACGTAAATTTCCGAATGTAAGCGTGATTTACGGTCACGAACGGGCCGCGTCCGACGGATAAATCTACCGGCCGCAAAATGATTAAACAATAATGCCGTCGATTGTAACGCGGATCGCAGACCCTGAATCGATACTATTCAAATCCCAGTTCGGTCAGATTACCATTCGCGTCTTCCCAGAAGTAGCGATACTCCATTACGGCGTGCGGTGCGATCTGTTCGATAACATGAATGGTGCGCGGGGTATCGTTTCCATCGGCGGTTCCGCGAAAGTGTACCGCGGCGCCGTCCGCGTGCACGGTTACTTCCAGACGACGGATATTATTCTGCCCCATGGATTCCACATTGGTAAAATTGATCAGCAATCGTCTCTGATCGTCCAATTGCAGGAAAGGTTCCCTACCGAGCTCCGCGTAGTCAATCCACCGGACTTCGCTCGCCGCATTCGACCGGGACGCAGCGGTCCCACACTGAGAGACAAACGGCGCGCACAATACGGTTAATACCAGAACAATTGCGGCGCGCATTGCCCACAGAGTATGCATACCCGGGCGAGAACGGTTTTCATGTTGATTGTTAAAGCGCATGATACGCTCACAGGATCGGATTCCATTCTATAGTCAATATGGAAATGATTGCAAGCGAGGTGGAGCCCTGAAAACATCCGCTCAGCGGCTGTAATTGAGAGTATCGGCAATGCATGACGAATCCAATCTGGAACACGAGAAGAAACGATTGCTGCGCAGCGCTCTGCTGGCGTTGCTCGGAGTGGGATTACTCTGGCTGGTAAAGCTGGCCGAAATGGCATTAGGACACAGCGCGGCCGAATTGGGGATTTACCCCCGGACCGTCAAAGGATTGCCGGGCATTCTGCTGGCGCCCTTAATTCACGGCGACCGCATGCACCTGTATTCCAATTCCATTCCCTTATTCGTACTGGTTACCGGTCTCTTCTATTATTATCACAACATGGCCCGTGCGGTGCTGGTGTTTGTTTATCTGATAGGAAATGCGGGCGTATGGTTGTTTGCGCGCCCTTCGTTTCACATTGGCGCCAGCGGAATTATTTACGGACTGGTTACTTTCATTTTTTTCAGCGGCGTTTTTCGAAAGGAGCGACCGGCCATCGCCCTGTCTTTGATAGTTACGTTCTTATATGGTAGCATGATCTGGGGCGTTTTGCCCATTCAACCGGGGGTATCCTGGGAAGCCCATCTATCCGGCGCTGTTTGCGGTCTGCTGGCGGCCGTTTATTTTCGCTGGAAGTATCCGCCCCGCAAACATGCGGAACTGGATGATTGGGAATACATGTATGCCGCGGGCTACAATGAAGACGGTGACTTTGTATTCGATGATGACGACGATTATCGCGATGATCCCGAACGGGGTATTTATCGATAGCGCCGAGAAGACATTGGCCGGGAAACCGTTTTAAATATACGGCGCTCCGGATATACCGGAGCGCCTAATGATTTGTTTCAGAATTTTCTTCATCCTGAACATGTTGCGATAGTATCATGATCCTATCCTCCTTTTTATTGCCAGGACCGATTATCAGTCACCCTTTTAAAATCAACTCTCAATCCGACAACCGATTCACATTCTGGACATGCATTTGTGCATATCTCTTGAATTGCATGGAAAACTGGCCATGCCCTCTACTCACCGAACGTAGCGGGGTCGCAAACCCGAACATCAAGCGTAAAGGAACCGACGCCTCAATACGGGTTTCCTGTCTTTCCACCGACACATTCTCGATCAATGCTTTTCGTTGATTCAGAATGACCATCACACTACTCTGAAAATCCGGTGGAACCGTTATCTGCACATGCATCTGCGGCTCCATAGCAACCGGAAGTGCATGCATATACGCTTGTCGGAAACATTCCCGGGCACAGTTGCGAAATGCCAGTTCACTTGAGTCGACCGCATGATTGGCGGCGTCTGTGATCACTACTCGCAATTTGCGAACAGGCGCACCAATCAACATTCCACTCTGCATCTGCTCACGGAATCCACGCTCACTACCGCTGGCGTATTCTTTCGTTAACAATCCGCCAGTGGTTGCATTTCGAAATTCAAATTCTCCTTCAGCAGATTCCATCGGCTCAATAAAGCCAATCAGTCGCGCATACTCGCCCTGACCGCTGCCGGTCTGCTTTTTGTGCAGAACGTCAAATGCCGCTCTTCGAGTAATCTGCTCTCGATAGGCAACCTCCGGTTGTCCGCTCTTCACCGGACAATTTACTTCCTCGCGCAACTTCTCCAGATACACGGATAGATGCAACTCGCCCATGCCATCCAATAACAACTGACCGCTTTCCCGATCACGTCTGATCCGAAGTGTCGGATCTTCTCGAACAAAGCGACCCAGTACCGCAGACAACCGATTGGCATCTGCCGACCGCTCCGGTTCAATCGCAATGGATATTACCGGCTCTGGCACATGAAATGGTGCCGCACAAACCCGAAGTCTTCCATCGGTGAAAGTATCGCCCGAAATACAATCCAGACCGGCCATCGCCACAATGTCACCGGCGACGGCGTTTTCCAGATCACTCAGTTGATCCGCATGAATGCTCAGCAATCGACCGACTTTCATTTTTGAGCCGGTGCGCATATTGAATATCGTATCACCCCGTAGCAATCGGCCCTGATAGATACGCAAAAATGCTATTAGACCAAATCGATCTTCCAGCAATTTAAAAACATAAGCCACAAAGGGAGCATTCACATCCGCTGATGCCATCACTCGATCGTCCCGTTCCGCGTATTTCTTTTCCGTGCCTTCCGGACCGTCGTTCAACCTGGTAAGTTCAACCGACCGATCCTCAGGACCCGGTAGAAACGCGCATACCCCATCGAGCAAAGGCTGTACTCCGAAGTTTTGCAGGGCAGAACCCAGAAATACAGGAACAAATCTGTGACGTAACACCTGTCGTCGAATTGCAGATTGCAATTCATCTGACGATGGTTCCACTTCTTTCAGATACAGATCGGCTATCGAATCATCCAGTTCGGCCAGAGACTCAATCAACCGAATCCGATTTGTTCTTAATACTTCGCGTAATTCGACATCGACAGGATGCCGGACTACATGCTCTCCATACTTACCCTCGAAGGTAATTAAAGCGGGTGCTACCAGATCCAGTAGCCCGGACGGTCCGTCCGCTCTGCTTACCAACACCTGCAACAATTGCGCCGGCATCCCCAGTTGATTTCTCAGTTCAGAAACGACGCGCAGATAATCCGCTCCTGGACGATCCAGCTTGTTAATATACGCAATGCGCGATACACTGTATCTACGCATCTGCCTATCAATGTGAATCGTCTGAGGCTGCACGCCACCGACCGCGCAAACAACCAGTATCGCGCCTTCCATCACTCTTAATGTGCGTTCTACTTCAATTGTAAAATCCACATGACCGGGTGTGTCGACCAATTGAATTGTGTGTTCACTCCAATTCAATCGAGTTGCTGCGGATCGGATGGTTATTCCCTTGCGTTTTTCAATGGGATCACTATCCAGAGTGGCTCCAACTTCGCTGCGGATCTCATGCATACGATGGATGCGTCCAGCGTAGAACAGGATCCGCTCGGAAAGAGTCGTTTTACCGGCATCTATATGCGCCGATATGCCGATATTTCGTAATTTTTTCATCATCAACCTCCTTTTATATTTTGCATCAGGTCGCTTTTTCAGCGCCATGATTTACACCTCATAAATAAAATGAAGCCGCACTATTTGCCAGATACGGATGCGGCAAATAATCTCATTCGACCGCACATACATATGCTGACATACAGTAAACTGTCCCCGTTAGCAGTACGCTCTTCTACGAAGTGGTACACTAATCCGGACAAAGCACAACAATCGCGCTCGTTCTTACAGCAAGAACAACGCAATCCAGGCGGATTGGTAAAATACTAAATGGATTAATTACTGAATGACCGGCTCTATGCTGAATAGAGTGGCCGCTGTGTAAATATGAGTAGGAGAGTATTCATAAATCGCTCCGGTAAACCGGTTGATTCTTATGAATATAAGACGATGAACATGAAATTTTTGCAAACTTTTTTTTATGCCTCCAAAATCATCCGGGCAAAAAGCCGCGTCCGCAGGTCGAAGTGGAAAACATTCTGCACCTAGATAAGAATCCCAATTGGCGGTAATTTCAAATCGAAGATAGGTATAATAGAGAGAAATATATTGTTAGAATTGCACGACTCACAATCCCAGCAAAGCACGCATGGGTACCGTGGCGGAGGGAAACCAGATGCCTATGCCGATGGCAAAGGCCAGATACAGATAAATCAACCTACGACGCGGAACCGGTTGCCCCCGACGCTGCTGCGCAAGGGCATAATAGGTAATACACAGTAACGCGAATCCCAGTTCAATCAGAATGGCCAGGTGCGGGAAACGACCGTACGAATTCAGACCGATGCCGGGTGAGTCGGGTCCCAGAATCTGATGTTGAAAACCGACTATGAAATCACACCAAACGTGCAGGCAGGTCAAAAACGCGCACCAGGCCGCCAGCCGAACAGAGCGATAGAACACAAACACCAGCGCAAATACAATCGCTCCCAACAATAAATTGGGAATCAGATTGTGGCTGTAGGTCATATGTACTTTTAGATTGATAAACGTCGCGTCCAGAATGGAGGCCGGTCGGGTCGCTTCCACGCCGAGCAACGCCAGCAACAGCCATAAGAACTCCGCCAGGTTTGCGCACAGCAACAACAACCAGAAAGGCGCCCGCTGCACGTGTGGTCGGGCTATAAACGCGGCGGCATAGTGTCCCAGTACCATCAGCCCCTCATTATCCTGAGCAAGAGATAGAAAAAGCCGCCATACAGCAAAATCAAAGTCCAGATCAACGAGGATGTGAGCGATTCGGGCATACGCAATTTACCGGTAAAGGTGCACGAACATAACAGAGCTTTATCCGGAGGCAAGTGAAATAGCGGGTAAACCCGTAAATTACAAAAGAAATTATACTGAATTTATTAAGAACGTCCCATTCGGCTCATTGCTGCGCGCAGACAATCGGTAGCATTTGATCGCAGGTCGTATTACCATTGGCCACGGCGGTAGTATTGTTGGTCGAATTCAAACTGCCCACACAGCCCGTACGTCCATTCGTTGAGTCATCCCAGTGATTGCCCGGCGTACAATTGCTGGCACACGCTGACATGGCGGAATAACCGCTGGTCAATCCACTCCAGTAATTACCCGTAGTCGCGGATGAGAACGAAGCACTGTAGGTTTGAAAAATTGACTCGAGCGTAGTTTTACCGACCAGAGCGTTGTCTTCGTATCGATAATAAGAAGTCTCCGGTTGCAGCACCCAGTTGAATCCGCCGCCGGAAGCCCGGCGATTGCTACCCGAACTGGCCAGCATGGCCTTGTATTCGCCCGACAACCCGGAAGGGCGTTGAGCGGTGCAGACCGCATCCGCTTCGGTATACCAGGTGCCGTCTCCATTGGCATCGATATCGCCGTTGATTCCAGCAGTTACAAACAAACACTTGCCACCCTGATCTTCACAGGTCGGACTGGAGCTACTGGACGATTCGGTTAACAGGGCGTTCAATATCAGCGCGCCCTGCCCTTCGGCCGAATCCAGCGCGTTGGGTTCCGCCGTCTGAATACATTGCAGTGCAAAGAGCTGGAATAAAACCAGGGATATTATAGTTGGATAGTTGGATCGATTCATCTTACTCTCGCCTCAAAAGGTCATGCGCCATCGCAATCGAATTGTATTGATATCAAACCCGGAGTTTATCGGCAGAGCGGATGGAGGCAACCCGAAGGCCTGCGTGGGCGGTGGTTGTAAGGAATGCACCGCTTCCCGTTTACCGGTATCTGCTGCGCGGGCGGCCGTCTGATCGATATACGCTTCATTCACCCAATCCACACCGGTCAGATACGCGTGTGTCAGCTGAATCAAATAAATGCCCAGCAGAGCCAGATTGGCGGTAGAAGTTTTGCTGGCCTGGCTTTGATATTCGCTGAAAGATCGCTGGTTCACCAATAGATTTAATGGTATGGTTTGAACGCGTTGGTTCAGAGTTATGTAACTGCTTATAAAAAATAGCTGTTCGGTCTGGGAATTATAATCGTTCTGGACGCTGCTCAATCGCGATTGTTGTGCGATGGCGTACGCCGCGGCACTGAAAAATAAAAACATATACGTTCCGCCCAGCCAGTATTCTTCCGCGTGAAAGTGTCCCCATCCCGGAAAAACGGCCGAACGCCAGGCCAGGTCGAACGGATCACGCAAACCGGCTTCCGCATCTTCCGATGGTGGGCCTGTTTCGGTTTCATCGGTTTCCGTCACTGCAATATTGGCGCTACTCCAGTCCACATCCGCACGACGCAGACTCCGGACCGAGCTTTTGGGAACGCCCTCGACTGTTCCGTCCTTAAAAACAATATAGAGATACCCGCTGCCCACGAATGTTCGCACATTGTCATGCACGGTGCCGTCGCGCAGCGTTACCGTATCGGCCTGCGGTGATCCGAGAAAGGTTAAGAATACGAGCAATGCAATCCAGAGACTGTACGCGACATACGGTTTACGCATGCGGATATTCTGAAAGTTTCTCAATATATGTAAAGGAATTCCCGCGAAAATCCACGGCGACAGAGTTCTTTCATCAGCGGCAGTTTATTCATACGCCTTGTTAATATTCAAATCTTACCGAATGGCCCGGATTTATACTGGCCAATTAACACGGCTTGCAGTTAATTTCAGCGTATGTCCGCCACTCCGTTGCGTATTATCCCCGGTCGTACACGCGCATTGACCGAAGATCTACAGGTAAGGCGCGTATTGCCCCATCATCAACAACGCATGGTCGGCCCGTTTATTTTTCTGGATGAGATGGGCCCCGCCGATTTTGCTCCCGGAACCGGCATGGATGTGTTGCCGCATCCGCACATCGGACTGGCTACGGTAACCTATTTATTTGAAGGCGCTATCACTCATCGTGACAGTCTGGGAGTGGTGCAGGAGATTCGTCCGGGCGATTTGAACTGGATGACCGCAGGGCGCGGCATCGTGCATTCGGAACGCACCCCCGACCGAGAGCGCACTCAGGGGCAACGCCTGCATGGTTTGCAGATCTGGTGCGCGTTACCCCTCGATAAAGAGGAAATGCAACCGACGTTTCAACACGTCCCCGAACGCGATTTGCCCACCTGGGAAGATGATGCCGTACATGTGCGTTTGATTGCCGGTACCGCGGGCAATCGACGGTCACCGGTGCGCGTGGAGTCTGATCTTTTTTATGTACATGTTCATCTTCCCGCGCAAACAAACTGGCAATTTCAGGCCGAACAACGCGAGTGCGCCGTCTATGTCGTCTCGGGTAGCGTACGAAGTAATGATCAAACAATTCAAAAGGGTGAGTTGACCATCTTCGGTCGGGACGATGCGGATCCAACCGATGCGAATACTATGTTGGTAGAGCGTATTGATTTAACAACGGAAGGGTCCCCGGCGCAGCTCGTATGTCTGGGCGGCGCGGCTTTATCCGGTCGGCGCAAAATCTGGTGGAACTTTGTAGCTTCCGACACCGAACGCCTGGAAAGAGCTAAAGACGATTGGCGAAACAGACGCTTCCCGGCGGTGCCCGGAGATGACGGCTACATTCCGTTGCCCGATTCGTAACGAACCTCGCGTCCGATTCATGATTGGCTACCAGCGGAGTCACGGGAATTATCGTCCATGACAATCGTCCGGATAGGAAACGGAATGGTAATGTCTGCCGCATCGAACGCGGCCTTGATGCGCACAACCACTTCGTGTTGCACGGCAAAGTACAATCCGCCTTCCGGATAAGGAATCCAGACTCTGGTCACACAATCGATGGAGCTGGCGCCGAAGTTCGTGAAGAACACTTCCACCGGCTCGTCGGTCAAACGCGATTCGATTTGCTCCAGCGCTTCGCGAGCTACTCGTTCCGCCCGGCGTAAGTCCGTATCATACGCAACACCCACGCGCACTTCAATGCGCCGCTTGCCATTGCGAGAATAATTCACCAACGCGCCGGAAAATACCTGATTATTGGGAATCATAATCGACTGGCCGTCAAAATTTTCAATTACCGTTTTCCACATGCCAATTCCGGTAACCACGCCCATATGACCGGACACTTCGATCACATCGTTGATCTCAAACGGTCGAATGATAGCCAACAGCACGCCCGATATATAACCGGCCGCCAGATCTTTTAAAGCGAAACCGAGCGCCAGACCGACGATGCCGGCTCCCGCCAACAAAGAAGTAACGGTTTTGTCCAGCCCGAATAATCCGAGGATAAAGAACAGGCCGCCCAATAAAATTGCCGAGTATAATAAATTGCTCAGCAACGCGATGATGGCGGGACTGGCCGCCGTACGGGCCATCTGGCGGCGCACAAATCGCCGTAACATACGGGCTACCAGGAAAGCGACTACCGCAATAGCAATCGCCATCAGAATCTGCGGTACCCATTCCAGTAAATAGTCCAGAATGCGCCAGAACGTTCGCTCCAGAGTAGATTTTTCCAGGTCGGTCAGCAACTTCAACAACTCTTCCAGATTCATGCGTTATCCATCCATCGGTTTATTATAGCGAAAAGCGATTGGATCGGCGCAGATGACGTACTAACAATCGCCCGCCGACAATTAACAGCGCCAATAAAATAAATCCCGCCAACACCCAGATGGCGCTGCCCGAATCCGGGCGACGCAGAAACTCCAGCAACTGCGATCCGGTAAATCCGATCAACACGATGCCCGGCAACAATCCCAGGAAGGTACCGATCACATAATGACGCACCCGTACGCCTATCGCACCACAGGCCAGATTGGCCATGGTGAACGGAGCAACGGGCACCAATCGCAGCACCAGCACGGCAGGTACTCCCGCCCTCTGCAAAAAACGATCAACTTTGCGAACCATGTTGCCGGCCAGACGCTCCATGGAAGCGGCACCCAGTTTTCGGCCGGTAAAATACAGAGCCAGCGCATTTAATAACGATCCGGCTATAGCATACGGTATGCCCGGAAACGCGCCGAAAAACAGCGCCGTAAACAGAATCAAAACATTCAACGGCATGGAAATATACCCGGCGGCAATATATATCAACATCACAATCGGAAATGCCAGCGGATTGTGCGGATCAAAACTGTCGAATACGGTTTTGAATCCATCGGCCCAGGCCTGTTCCGTATCGGTAAATTTCCAGAATAATGCCAGTGCGATGAATATCAAAAAAGGCACCGACAATCGTATCCAATCCTGCGCTCTGGATGCTTGATTCGATGATTTCGATGCAGTCAATGCGTCGGGTGATTTCGGCGCATCCGATGTTTTCGTCACATCCGATGTTTTCGTCACATCCGATGTTTTCGTCACATCCGATGTTTTTGATACATCCATTGCGTGCGATGAATTCAATTCATCATCGGTCGGTTTGATTCGGGGTTCGGAGCTATTCGGTGAGTTATTCTGCATAATCAGAGCAATTAAGAGAATCGGCGGATTGCGGCGCACGCACACCGGGGAACTCCCTCCGGGGCGTAGCAGTGCGCACAACCCGGCAACGCATGCATACATTCTAACAAAAAAACAAAGAGTTGTCCAGCGCGCTTTGTCGTTCAACAGTGCCCCGAATTGAGCACATTGCATTTGCACGCATACCGGCGCCGCATCGAATGCAATCGATCGATGTTTAGAATGCACAAAGCACCGGAACAAACTTCACCCTTCAGCATTGGCATAACCTATGCGCGATATTCCGGCGAATCCAATCGTCGAGCGTTACTCTTCCTGGTTTTACTGATTCAATTCGGTTGGTATACTTTTACGGCCTATCATAACGCCTGCTACGGTTTATTGCCACTTTACTATTTGGATGGCATTATAGATTTTCAACTGGCCGGATTTCAGCAGACCGTCGATTCGCTTTACATCCAATTTAACGGAATACATCCTTTCTGGAACGTTGCGCTACAGCCGTTGTTGTATCTGCCCATGAGCGTATTGGTCTGTGCCATTCGCCCGACCACGCGCCGGGATTGGGTGTATTTATTATTATCTCTGGTTCCGGTGGCGGGCGTCTTCTTCTGGCTCGGCCTGCTGCGAAAATATCTGACGGAAATCAAACCGGCATGGGTCCGGTATTTGCGCATCTTTTCGATATTCTATGCGGTCTGGTTATGTTTACCCGTTTGCGTGCTTTTCATCATGATTGCGTTCGCGGGATTTTTACCGATGGAGTTGATGATTCGAACGCCGCAACAACTCGCCGGATCAAATGAGCTGTCATATTTATTTCACATCAATATGTACGTTGCGGGCCTTGCTCACATTCCGTTGTTTGCAATAAGCTGGATTCCAGTAGCTTCCACCTGGCAAGATTACAAGCGGCATCTACGCACGCATCCCGTTGTTCGTCAGCCGATCCGTTCAAATATGAAGGCCTATCGCAATTCTCTGCTGCTTCAATGGATAGCCCTGCCATTTTGTTATGGTTGCATATTGATAGGCCTATTAATTCCGGCGCTTTTATTTTTGGAAACCATCAACGCAGATGACCTGCATAAGGTCGTTCGAGCGATATTTACAGATCTGTCCGGCGAAGACGAGACACGGATACTGTTATGGTGTGTCCTGCTGGCTTTACTCATACTGCCCTATACGCAACTTCCGCTTGTGCTGGGCCGAGCCTATTTAACCCGTCAGAGCTTCCCCGTAATGATTCTCCTGAGTATAATCAGCTGTATTCCGCTGGTGGGCATCGGTTTGCCGCTTCTGTACTCGGATTTAAAAATCGTGACGATTGAGTCGCCTTTACCCGGACGCTGGAAATGGATTGGTATCATGCCGATTCTATCGCATTTACTGACCGGCAGCATGGTAATATCAGTTTTGTATCTGGTTATTTTGCGTTCGTTCTTCGACGACGATGATTGGATGATTTTAATCGGGTTCATCAGCCTGGGCGCAGGAACGTTTGTCTCGACGACATTGCATCTGGTTCATACCTATGTATTGCGCACCATGGCGCGGGCTTTTTGATTTGCCACGCCTGAGCGGCCACTGAGGCTGGCAATCTATCATGGGCACCGTCCAATTCGTTTTTACCGAAGGCCTCGGATACCTCAGTGAACTGGGCGCCCAGCGCAGCATGCGTCTGTTTAACTCCCTGGGGCCGGAACGCATCCTGTACATCAGCGAACGCGCTTCCCGGTCGGAGATTCTATACATTCTCAAACACTGCCACCTGGACAAATTGATTCATGTTATGAAACCGATGCAAAATGAAGACCTGATCTATCTCTTAAAATCTCTGGAAGGCGAACAAATCGTTCATTTGATTCAGCACCTTCCGGAAGCCGAATTGATTCGCTGGTTGCGAGAAGTGAGCATTCAGGAAACCGTTACGCTGATTCAGGGTCTCGGCGCCCGCGATGCGGTGCAACTGATGCAGGGTACCGGCGTCGAAAAGGCGGTTACCGTGTTAAAAACCGCCCGTCCCAATCGCATGATCGATCTGGTGCGCGACATCGGCGTGCGCCCCGCTCTGGAACTGGTCCACAGCCTGGAAGTACACGATTTGAAATACTGGCTGCGTCAACGCGGCATTCAAGATCTACCCCTGCTGGTGCACGGCCTGGGCGCTCAGAACGTGGCCCGTTTACTGGAATTTATGGACGTGAAAAAAGCGGTGCACGTCATAAAAGAACTGGGGCCGGAGCAGGCGGTGCTGTTGTTACGCGCCGCTCGTCGCATGCGCATGCCGCGCCTGACGACGGCCGAGAAAAAGAAGCTATTCGGCGGTCGCAAGGCCGGTGCGAAGAAAGCGAGCGGCGGAACCGGAAAAACCGGCGCTCCCAAAAAACCGACGGGCAAATCCACTCAAAAGAAAGCCGCAAAAAAAACACCCGCTCAGGGTTCCTCAAAATCTAAATCGTCATCGAAAAAGAGCGTTCGCAAAACCGGCGGCAAAGTCTCCAAAAAAAAGGTCAAAAGAAACGCAAAGAAATCGAATAAGAAGACGGCGAAGAAAAGCGGCTAACACAGACACGCGGTCCGCATAAAGCATGTCTCAGAACATATCGTCATCCACTCCGAGGGAGATGCGTCCCCGGGGTCCGTCGAATTGAATGCGGTTGATATAATAGGCCTTGATAGCCGCGCGCTTACCTTTGACCGTAAGATCATGCGCTTCCGGATTCTCAACATTATCTTTAATCAGTTCGAATGTAGCGTCCGAGACCAGTATGCTACCCGGCAAGGCCGACTTTTCCAGACGCGACGCGGTGTTCACCGAATCGCCGATGAAAGTTAATTCCATAAAATCATCGGAACCGATGCTGGCCAGCAGACACTGGCCCGAGTGAATGCCGATGCGCAATTGCACTTCGTCCTGCCCCTGCTTGATGCGAAAGAGATTCAGAATGTTAAACTGTTTTTGAATTTCAATGGCCGACATCAGGGCCGAAAGCGGTTTTTCAAATACTGCGAAAATGGAATCGCCCATAATCTTATCCACGAATCCGCCGTTGTGCAAAATTATGGAAGCGGTGGCCCCGATGGACAGATTCAGCATTTCCAGAATTTCAAGCGCCGTAGCCTTCTCGGCCATGGAGGTGTACGCCACCAGGTCCGCAAATAGAAAGGTAAATTCACGCTCTTCATCCGGAATGCGATCGTAGCCCGAACGTACGGCGCTCAGCGCCCGGCTGGCCAGCTGACGTGATATATATTTTTTAATAATCTGATTGGACCTTAAATTCTCTTCAAAAGAACCCGTATCCAGTTGATAGTTCTTCGGCACCTGCAATTCCTGCAGCACCATGCGATACTCGGGTCCGCGCCCATTCATATGCCGGTATCCGGACAACTGGCACAGAATTCGGTCGCCGGCGGCGGTGCGTAGAAAGGTGCGGTAATTTTTGAATTTATGATCCCAGATTTGTTTGCGAATAAACAGTTCCTGAAAGGCCTCTATGGCGAAGAGCCGCGGCGCGGTAAGAGTCCGCAGTTGATCCCGATCGTAGCCCAGCCTGTTCATCAAGCGACGGGATATACTTTTAATCCGCAATGAGGGTCCGATTACCAGCGTAAAAAAATCGAGATCAGAACTCCAGTCGGTAAACATAACGCAATATCGCTCTATGACAACCTGCGGCCGCGTCAGGCATTTTCCAACACAATTTTTTAACCCGAAAATCCCGGAAAAAACACGGGAAACGATTGCGCAATACGGTCAATGCAATGCCATTACCGTGATTTCAGCAAGCGCTCTATTTCGGAGAGCCCCAATTCATTCATGTTTCCGTTTTACAGATCACTTTTCATAAAACTCCGTACGTATTCGCATTTTGCAGTGTGGGCGTGTTTGACGCTTGCCCCGCTGCTGCTTACCTGCGGGCCCTCCGAATCCCGAAGTGAAAATCATCCGGCGTTGAATCCTGCGGACATCGACTATTACGTGCAAACCATCGGCGATCTGAGCGCCCCGGTTCGGCTGGGTTCCAGTTTACGTGCGGCCCCTGCCGATTCAGAGGCGCATGCGGATGCGAATACCGGAACCGATGAACAGGCAAACTCGAACAATGCGTCCACTGACGATCCCGCGCACACCTGGTGGATAACCACCGCGCAGATCGATCCCACGCGCTTCAGCCGGACCTGGTTAGCTAACATGGCGGACGCATCCGATGCCGGGGATCGTTTGCGTGATCCCGTAACGACCGAGGCGGATTGGTTGCCGGTGCGGGTTCCGTACGATGTGAGCAGCCTGCCCGGATACGACAGTCGCAGTGGAACATTCTGGTATCGCAAGGCGATCTATTTTCCAAATCGCCGGGTGGCGCAGGCCCGACCGCTGAATCTGTACCTCGGAGTGATTGATGATGCCGACCGGGTGTATCTCAACGGAACGTTGATCGGCGGCAGCGGCGATATGCAATCGTCCCTGCCTCAGGCGTACGATAAGGTACGGCACTATTTAATTCCCCCCGCTCAGCTACGCGCCGGACCGAACATTATACTGGTGGAAGTAAAACGTTATTTCGCCACCGAAACCGGCATATTCAAGGGCGATGTGGCCATCGGTCCGGCGGACGACATGCTGGCGGAGTATCACCGTGAGAACTATGTTCATTTGTTTTTTTCAATAGTGTACTTCACGGTCGGATGCTACTTTTTGTTTTTGTTTTTTCGCCGACGCAAAGAGCGCGAAAATCTGTTTTATGGATTGTTCTCGCTGGCATTCGTCGGATACAACCTCTTTCGTAATCAAATCAAGTATCAATGGGGCGTTGATTTTTTTACGCTGAAGCGCATCGAATACTGCC
>JAGRMX010000369.1 GCA_020441025.1 Leptospiraceae bacterium | reverse complement strand
CGAAGGCGGTGAGCCATAACCCTGAAGCGCCCAGGACGCGCAAACTTTACGCGCCTGCTCCGCGAAGGGACGTTCGCGCAGAGCAATCGGATCATAGTCGGGAAGATGTGGAAACAGAAAAAAATCTCTGAAGCGCTTCACAATCCGCTACATGCGACTTTGATCAGGTAATAGCAACTGAAATTTGTATTTCGATGCGCTTGAAACTTCTGATGCAAATTTCGGCCGGAACACTTGTCTGCCTGGACGACAGCGACACGCGAATGAGGTGCAACTATCAAAGCCAACGGACAGTGCAAACACTCGATATTGATTGGATTATTTCCAGGTGTATTCCGTACCGGAAATTATATCGACCGGATAGGCCCATAATTTGAATTGCGAATCTTAGCTGCGTCGGTCAATATTGTTCAAAATGCAGGAGCAGAAAAATTCGGAACAAACACTGGCAGAAATCGAAAAGCTCGCCTTTATTTCGCGCCTGATCAATGAATCCGACTCGCTTGCGGAGATCGTCGAAACGGTGGTCGGATTCATCCGTGATGAATTCGATATCGATGGCGTCATTTTGATGCTCGTGGATGAAGAACGCCGCGAGCTATACGTCGAGCAGACTTCCGTGCCCGTATCGGCTCCATCCTCTGTGCCTGAATTCGCGCGTGCCCTGCGGATTCCTCTGGAAAGCGATAGCGCGCTGGCCAGAGTTCACGCACGCGGTCGCTCTCTGTATGCTCCCCGGGTCCTGCGTGGAATATCGGCCCCGGATATCGATCGGAACATTATCACCAAACTACAATTAAGCGGTTACTATGCGGTCCCCCTGGTAGTGCAGAGTCGCAGTACCGGATTGCTTTTGCTGACCACCTATGCCCAGCGCATGCAGCTGACCCCGGCAATGCGAGCACGCATAGATCGGTACAGCCAACAAATTGCCGGTGCCGTGCGCATGGCCAGCTTGCTGCGAAAGGCGTCCATGGCCCGCCAGCTTGCCCAGGAAGAAGCACGGCATGCGCGGGCGGCCGGCGATGAATCCCGTAAAATGGCCGAATTCACCAGACGCATTAATGAAACTACGGACATCGGGTTGGTACTGGATGAGGTGTTCGAGCACCTGCGCCGTGCGTATGGCGCCGAAAGCATCGTCGTTCAGACCGTAGATTCGGAACGCCAGGAACTACATACTTTACGCGCGTATACGGAAGGCCGGCATGCCGACGCCGACATGAACTTTGCACAGAATCTACACGTGCCGCTGGGACCCGAGGGGGGTACGATTTATCGAACGTTTCGCAAACAAAAACCGTTTTATTTGCCGCCACAACCGGACAATCCCTGGTATCTTTCCATCCGACCGGATTCAAGCAGCGTGCTTTCACCGCTCGATCAAAAAATCGCACATACGCTGCGACTGGAATCCCTGGCCCAATTTCCTCTGATCGTTCAAAAAGAAACCATCGGAATTTTATGGTGCTCTTTCGGCAACCAGCGCCGCGATAGCCGTGAGATAGAATCCATCTTTCGTTTTTGCGGCCAGATTGCGGGCGCCATTTATACGAGTCATCTGGTTCAACAGGTGCAAACCGAACGCGATTTAGCCGAAGCGGCTCGCAACGAATCGGAACGTCTGCTGACTGAAACGCGTAGAGCGCGCGAAGAAGCGGATAACGCACGCAGTGAAACACAGGCGTTGGCCGACTTTTCACGCAGAATCAATGAACTGGCGGAAGGCGATCTGGAACAAATCGTACAGTCGATATTCGAGTATTTGCAGGGGCACTTCGGAATTGAAGGCGGTGTGCTTTCCCTGGTAGACAATAAATCAAATACGCTCACTTCTCGGTACAACTGGAGCGCATCACAACAATTCACGGCCCGCCAGAGAGAATACTGCGAGAACCTGATCGTGCCGCTCAGTCCGGAAGGAGGCGCACTGGCCCGCACTGTTAAGCGTCAACGTCCCCTGTATTTTCCAAAAATAGAAAAAAGGCCGGGTCTCGAAATCGGCACGCGACCGATTGATCGCGAAATCATTGAAACGCTCGAACTTACCAACTTTTTGCATATCCCTCTTCTGGTTCAGGGACGAACAATCGGTGTCATCTGGTGCACCAATCGCTTTACGGATTTGAATCTGGACAGAGGACAAATTCAACGCATTCAAAGTTTTGCCGACCAGATCGCCGTTGCGGTGCATCATGCCCAGATATTAAAACAAAACAATAGAGCGCGGGCGGAAGCGGAGCAGGCTCAGGACGAAGCGGAGATACTATCCGAACTCGCGCGGCGGGCGAATGAAAGCAACGATCTGGATCATATATTACATGCCGTCACTGAGATAATTAAAGATCGCTTCCAGGCGGACGCGTTTTCCTTCATACTGACCGATGTCGCCCGAAAGAATCTCGTATTCCGATCCGGTTTTGTGCACAATCGATGGGTCGGCGTGGACGAGGTGGCGGAAAGGATTCGCTTATTTCCCATTGCCCAAAACAGCGGCATGATTTATCGGACGCTACAAAAAAAGAAAGTCATTTACGTGGATCGAATCAGCTCTAAATGGCTGGAAAAATATCCGATCGACGCCGAATATATTCAGGCAACCGATGCCGTCTGGTTCGTGCATGTGCCACTATTGTTGGGGGATGAAGCGGTAGGCATTTTAATCTTTTCGGGAAGCCGTCCTTCGGACCGGTTAAGTCAAAAAGCGCTGCAATTTTGCGAACGCATCGGCGCACAAATTTCGGGCGCGGTCCGAATGGTCGAATTACTTCAACAAACCGACCTGGCAAAACAAAGATCGGATCAATTATTGCGATCCATTCTACCCGATTCTATTGCCAATGAGCTGAAACTAAACGGAAGAGTTGAACCATTATTGTATAATGCGGTTACGGTACTCTTTACTGATTTTGTGGGTTTCACTCAGGCCTCGCAAAAAATGCGACCGGACGAACTGGTTCGTGAGCTGGATGGCTGTTTCAGCCAGTTCGATGAAGTCGCAGGGCGCAATTCTCTTGAAAAATTAAAAACCATCGGCGATGCCTACATGTGCGCCGGCGGGCTACCGACGGCCAATCGAACACATGCCATTGATGTCTGTATGGCGGCCCTCGAATTCCGTACGTTCATATTGCAGATGGCGGAAATTAAAGCGGCTTTAGGACATGAATTCTGGCGTATTCGAATCGGCATTCATACCGGTCCGGTAACGGCGGGCGTAATCGGCGCGAATAAATTTTCATACGACATCTGGGGGGATACCGTAAATACCGCCAGTCGCATGGAATCCGCCGGAGTGCCCGATAGAATCAATGTTTCCCGGTCCACGTACGATCATGCTCGAGATTTTTTTCTGTTTGAAGCGCGCGGTCAAATTGAAGTGAAAGGCAAAGGCGCCCTGGAAATGTTTTTCCTGAATTGCATACGACCCGAACTGTCAGCTGACGAAGACGGCCTGGTACCTAATGATATGTTTCGACAAAAGCTACTGCAATTGACCGACCGGAACTGACGTAGTCCGGTTCATATCGTTTCGAAGCCGAAAACTTTGAATAAGATTATCGCGAACGAGGTCACAATCGATAGCGTTGAATATGCGCTGAATATCAAAATCTGTATCCGGTTAATCGATATCCTACCAACCCTGACGAACGCGACTCTGCTCGCCATGGTCCGACGTACTATCGGACTGTGACTCCATGGCAAACTGCCACGGGTCGCGTAATTGATCGATTCGCTTCAGGAATTTCTGATTGGGAGAGTGTCCTTCCTGGTCCGAACTGAACTCCGGGCGAATCTTTTCGAGAAAATACATATCGATTTCCCCCTTGCCCTTGGCGTTGATCTTACCGCGGTACTCGCATTCAAAAAACTCTTTCACCAATTCGTACGTAGTCTCCGAAATATTGATCCGGTCCGGTTCGCCGCCGGACTCCATTCGACTGGCCGTGTTGACCGTATCGCCCC
>JAGRMX010000368.1 GCA_020441025.1 Leptospiraceae bacterium | reverse complement strand
ATGGTTCGCAAAAGAAAAAACCGCCGGTCGCGGAAAAAGTATCCACGCCGGCGGCAGTGGCAAGATTTTAGAGATCAACAACCTTCATTTTTTCGGGAGGGCATAATATGAGTGCGGCGTCGAACGGGTTCGATGGGTTCGGGCGGAGGCGCCGCAATGTCTGTTTTTCCCAGAAAATAATTCGTCATGGCATTCATGCGCAACTTCCATTCGCGTTCCTGGTCCGAATCACCGGCCGAGAATGTTTTAGGCGTCAGAATTTGATCGCGCCAGGCGTCGTAGCCGCCTTCCAGAATATATAGATCCTGCTTATCCGCCAGTACCCGGGGCAGACGCACTTCTTCTTCACCGCTCTCGGTATACAGGATGAACTTTTTACGGAAGTCGGGAATGACTTCCGCTTCCTGTAGCATTTCCCGGGCTTCCTGTTTGCTGGAATGGCAGGAGCCGCAATGGATGGCATTTTTAATATGGCCGCTTTCAAAATCCGAATCCGAGCGCAGGTCCAATACCTCAAAATCGCGTTTATTTTCAATGTACCATCCGGCCAGCGTTTCGGGGGTAACCGAACGATTCACGCTCTCCACACTGACTTCGAAAGTTTGCGGGTCATCTCGATCGGTGAGAATCGCTCCGAGCATAACCAGAAATGCCAGCGCAATGGCCAACCAGTGCAGGTTTCCCAGTGTGAAATCGATTGCTTTCATTAACTTATCTTTCATAAGATTGCTCCTGATATGGTTTCTGGTATTGCTCCTGAAACTATGGGTGCCGCCCTGTCTTTTGCAATCCGACCGTTGCGTTTAGAATACCACACATGCCGTGATTCCCACAATCGATACAATCGCCCTGTAACCCGTCATGATCTTACTTGCCACCGGCCGCGACTTTCCCTTTGACTCCATTCACCCGATTCTGAATGTAGCGCAGCAAAACGAAGGCTCCGACCGCAAAGACGGTAATAATGAACACCAGCACTCCATGGGGAACGTGCAGTACGTCCGCCAGGAACACGCGACCCATCGCACCGGATGTATAAAAACTCTCTATAAAAGAGTAACCCTCGGTAAAAACGAACACGCCGCCCAGAAACCCGAACAAGAAGGAGAGTCCGTCCAGTTTGCCGGTAGAGATGGCGACGGCCGTCGTTCCGGGACAGTAACCGCCCACCGCAAAACCGATTCCAAGCAGGAGAGCGCCGACTAATTGGGGCCAGATGTAGGTCGGGTTGATATATACCAGATCGAGATAAAGCAATCCGGCATAATGCAAACCGAATAATCCGATCATGCACACCAGCACGGCGGTAAACATTACCCGGATCACGGCAAAATCGCGTCCGTACCAGTTGGCGCATAACTTGCGGGCCGATCCGAAACCGGCGCGCTCCAGAAAAAAGCCGAAGCCGAAACCGAGTAACATTGCGATTACAATGCCGATTTCGCGGCCAAAAAATGCGAGTTTATCCATGGGAGCGATCATTGCCATTGCCTCCGTACGAAGTATGCGATCAGGTATCCGCCGGCAAAGGCCGCCAGAATAAACAACCAACCGCTGAGCGCAAGGGTGGCCCCGCCGCTTAATGCCTGGCCGGAAGTGCATCCGCGGGCCAGACGTGCGCCGATAGCCGAAATACCGCCGCCCAGAAATGCCAACCAGAGCCGCCAGTTGGTGGAAAAAGTCGGTCCTTTATCGACCATCAACTTAACGCGATTGGCCAGGGCACCGCTGATGAATCCGCCTACGAAAACACCGGCCACCAGGAACACCAACCACTCGTTGAGAATGTGCGTTTCCGCGTTAATGTAGCCGCTGAAATACGATAGATGTTCGGAATGCTCCGGAGCGACCGCCAGCATGGCATAACCCACCATGCGCGTGAAGGCCCCCGAGGCACCCAGGCCGCGCCCCATGAACACGTAACTCAGCAGCAATACGACTCCGAGTCCCAATCCGGCCAGATAAGGCGACCAGTACGGGCGCGCGTTCGGTCCGATTGTATCCTGCGCTCGGATTCCGTCATTGGATTCTATACTTTTCATATTACAGTCCCACCGATGAATGTTGTCCGATATAAACAAAAAGAATGCGTAACAGCAGACCGCCGATCAATACCGAAAGCGGCGTGATCAACCTGAATCGGAATTTGTTTTTTAATTCCATGATTTCCATAAAGAGCGGAAAGAGAATGCCCTGCAAAACCACCAGCATCCAGAACAGGCCGGTATAATCTCCGCCGAAAATCATCATACCGGCTTCGATATGATACTGGGACGAAGTAAAATAACTGATAAACAACTGACTCAGCAAAAATAGCTCCACCAGTAAAAACGCAATGTCGATGCGAATCATGCCGTGTTCTTCGCTTTCTTTCTTCGTGCCCAGAATCATCATAGCGGACGCACTGGACAATCCCGAGGCAAGAAACAATACTCCCAGTATGGGACTGTTCCAGAAGGGTCGCGCCACGAAGGAACTCAGCAGAATGCCGGTATACATGGCAATGAAAACGCCCATCAGTACGTTAATCCAGGCTAATACCCGCGCATAACGCCGCCGACCGTCGGCCCATGGAAAAATACGCTCCAGCATATCCGCCAGCGGGCGTCCGACCGCATTCACGTAACGAGTGGAACGCAGCCAATCGATCGCCGCCTGACGATGATGCGGACGCAATTGCATCAGAGCAAAGAGTATCGAAGTCGGATATATGAGAATGAGCGCCCAGGAACCCCACGACATGGGCGAGGTCCATTCGAAAGTCAGATACAATCGCCATGTATACAGCTTGTGTTCCAGATCCAGAAACAGAAACAGCATACCGATTGAAAGAAACAGTGGCGCGAATATCGGCGCCAGATGCACGGTGAAGGGATACTCTTCTTCTCGTTTCCAGAGAAAGAATATGCCGGAGAGAATCAATATTCCGGCGGTCAATCCGCCCAGAAACAGATAGCCCGGAATTTCCCATCCCCAGATGCTCAGATCCGGATCTACCAGCGGATTGTGTCTTGTGTGTATAATCTCGGTTTCCATAAGTATCGTCCTGTTCTGGCCGCCAATCAGCGCTTACGACCGGTCTTCCCGTACAGGAAATACAGACGGGGATCCGTACCGGCATCTTCTTTCAATCGTTTGTAATTGCGTTTCTTGAGTAATTGCGAAATTTCGCTGCTTTGATCATCCGTATCACCGAAAGTTAAACAAAAAGTCGGGCAAATCTCCACGCAGGCCGGATCTTTCCCTTCTTTAACGCGATGGTCGCAGAATGTACATTTATCCACGTAACCGTCCGGATGAACGTAACGCGCGTCATACGGGCAGGCGGCTATACAGGCCTTGCAACCGATGCAATCCTGGGGCGTCACTTTTACGAAACCGCCGGGCTCTACATGCGATGCGCCGGTCGGGCAGCAATACACACAGGGTGGATTGGCGCAATGATGACAGCGCTCGGAGTAGTTTTCCATAGTGAGGTTCGGAAATACCCCTTCCACTTTTTGCACGGTCCATTCCCGGGCATGACCGTCGGGCACATTGTTTTCATCCTTACAGGCAATTACACATGCATTGCAGGCCACGCACTTCTCCATATCAATTGCCATTGCATAACGGGCCATAATCTTACTCCAATTTCCTTACTGCTACTGGTCGTAGTCCGCCTTCAGGTACTATCGCACTATCGTCACAAAATTCACATTCATACCGGTGCCGCCCATCAGCGGATCGATCTTAGATCGCGTTATCAAATAACTATCCGACGCGCCCTTACCGAAACCTTTAGTCAGTCGCCGATCCCGGTGACCGAAGCCGTGCACCATGTAAACACAGTCCTGGCGGATTCGTTGGGTCACTTTCACTTTGATTTTATCGCTACGGGCGCCGTCTTGATTTTCCAGAGTTACATAGTAGCCGCTTTTCAATCCCAGGTAGTCGGCCACTTTCGTATTCACCCACAGCTCATTCTCG
>JAGRMX010000367.1 GCA_020441025.1 Leptospiraceae bacterium | reverse complement strand
ACCGACCGAGCCATACTCACGCGACTTTCGCAATTTTTCACCGGCGGCTACTACGAGATCGCCCGCAGCGTAAACATCCCTGGAATCGACCGGAAAATAGACCGCAATGCTGCTGGCCGCAACATCGCCTGGCCGCAAATGCAGAGCATCGTCAAAGCGAGAAGAACCACGCACATACATGGCCAGAGGAGATGTTTCCAGCCCATGCCCCTCATGTTTTCCACCCGCCACCAGACCGTATGACCTTTCCGAAACGAATATTCCGCCTGGTGCAAATCGAGCAGCACCCAGCATGCCCACGCCCTGCTCCATACCGATGCCCACAACTCCGGTGCGATCGGCGGCGCCCATTACTCCCTGTGATTTGCCTGTACCGACAATTCCTGCTCCTCCGCCGGTATTTTGACCGGTAATGGGGGCATAATTCATCGGAGGCGCAACAGAAGTCGTATGCGGATCGCCCAGTTCACCCTTCAATTGGATAAATCCGGAATGCGAGTCGTAGTCATGTTCTATTGGCGCGTACTCATGCTCATGTTTTAAAGGATGGCGGGCGTCCGACAGGCGCGGATCGTCGGCCTGCACGGCCGTCCCCGCGCGATTGCCGCCATGGCCGGATAGTTGCACAATGCCGGCTTCCTCTTGTGTGGCCGCTCGCAGTCGGCGATCACTGCCCTGCACTACCGCACCGGCCTTGCTTTCGCCATCACGCGCCAGCTCTACAATACCGGGTTCTTCCGTACTGGCCAATCGCAATCGGGGGTCATTGGCCTGCACAGCCGCTTCGGCCGACTCTTCATTATGCCGGGCAAATCGCAATATACCGCGGGTTTCTATGGTGGCATCGCGTAATCGATGATCGTCTCCCTGCACCACCTCGCCCGGATCGGCCGATCCATTTTCCGCCAGGCGCACAATGCCGGGCTCACGCACCGTCGCCATTCGCAGACGTCGGTCACTGCCCTGCACCACCACCGCAGGACGGCTTTCCCCATCCGCCGCCAGCTCTACCAGGCCGGCGGCTTCTTCGCTTGCATACTTTAAACGGCCATCGTTGGATTGGACCGCATGTCCCATGCGATTCTCGCCGTCGCGTGCCAATCGCACAATCCCGGGCAGATCCTCGCTTGCGTATTTTAAACGTCGGTCATGCCCCTGCACCACCACGCCTTCACGCTCTTCCCCATCGGTCGCCAACTCCACGATCCCACGAGATTCGGTAGTCGCATCTCGCAGTCGGCGATCACTGCCCTGCACTACCACGCCTTCGCGTACTTCCCCATCCAGAGCCAGGCGCACAATCCCCGCTCGCAATACGGAAGCATGGGTAATTGGACTGCTCATAACATTACGACCCGGGTCTTCCAGTGAATCCGCACTTGCGTAAAATTCCAGTTCTATGATTTGTGAGATAAACTTGCCTTCGCGCGTGCGTGCGCCGCGCGCCACGTCCATGCGCAAGTAACGCATGTTGGTCGGGACAAATCGCCAGTTATACCAGGTGCCGGGCTCGGAAAGAAATCCGTTTTCTTCCAGCAAATGATGCCAGGCAATGTTGTCCTCACTATAAGAAAAACTGAATACTTCCGGAAAAAACGTCTCGATATCGTTCTTGGTCAGCGCCCGGATTTCACTCACACGGTTAATGGAACCCAGATCCAGTAATATATGCTCCCGCTCAATAGATGTGCGCAACGCCGACGACCAGCCATATTCAGTTCGACCGTCTTTCAGATTTTCTTTTACCCACAAACGGTCCAGTTCGCTTGAAGTTTCAATATTTATTAAACCCGATATGCCGACCCGGAAGTCACCAAATGCGCACCGATATGTATCACTGCCGGTAGGTTGGTCGACGAGAAAGAGAAACTTTAAATGGCGCGCACGAATCAGCGGAAAATTCCAGCCGGCCATATTCACAAGACCGGCGCGAAAATCAGATTCCTGAAAAAGAGGTTCCCAGACCACGCCATCCTGAGAGACTTCAAAGCGAAACGTGTCGGGGAAAAAATCGCGAAATTCATCATGCAAATCTATTTGTATTGAATTGAAGCAGCGTATATCATCAAACGTCGCTGTGCAGGCGACCAGCGTAGGCGTCTCCAGTTCATCACTCACCCAGCCCAGAACCCGTCCGGAACTTTCGGTTGTATGACCGGGAGCCGCCCAGTTGGAAAATAACAAAATTTCGGGGTGCGAAATGCGTACCTGGCTCATCATGTAGACGCTCCCGAATCTCGCCAGAAGTCATTCCTGGAAAGAACCGGCTCACTTTCCGGTACGAAAAAAAGGCGCGGACAGATGCGCTCGAGTAAAATCTTCAGATGATCCGGCAAACTATCTTGAAACATAAACAATCCGTTTCGCTCCTCCAGAAACGCATGCCCGATTATATCCATGCTGCTCTGGGATATACTACCCCGAAGTTTGTACTGAAGATCGGACCAGGAAAGCTGCTCGCCAGGACGATCCCGGTAAAGTATTTTTTCCAGGTTCTCCAGCGAGCGGGGGAGCCCCGCCAGACGACACTCGGCTCCCGCCCGTTTGACAGCATCGACACCAAACCGCTGTCGCAAAAATTCCAGCCCCGGATCTTCGCTTTCATCGGACTCTTTCTGTACATTATTATGTATGGATACATGGATCTGGTTGTACCCCGCTCTCCCTGCGCCCCCCGGGGCGTCGCCAGTTAACACCCCAGAGCGTTCCTCTGTCGCTCCCCGGGGGTGTGCCCTTTCGCCCCCCTCGTGGGGGTTCTGGGGGCGCGCAAAGTCAAAACGGAAGTGGTAGCAGGTATTGGTTCGCCCGGTGCCTCTGGCCTGCACAACCAGCCCCTTCTCTTCCAGCTCCTTGCGGGCCTTTCTTAAGGTCGATTTCTGCTTAAATCCGGTCAGTTTTAATAGGACCTGGCTGCCCGGGTAGACCGGCTTAAAGTCGCGATCCGAGAATCGTAACAAGACCGGATACAGCGCCCGTGCTGCAGGGGATAGGTCGGCCCAGATGCCGCTATCGATCAAAGCACTTACAAACTTAAAATAAGGCAGAATATTTGCTGCCATTTCTGCACCTCCAGTGCCTGGAAATCTGCAAATTTGCTTGACAGGGAGATGCTTATGTTTATAATGCTGTTAGACCAACATTTCCCTGTGGAAGCCCCGCCCCTCGGAGTCCCGTGGGGCGCTTTTTTTGACCAATTCCAGGCTTTAAAGGGTGCTATGCTTCTGCGGATGGTATTTGTATCTGCCGCAGAGCTTCAACCTGCGCCTTCGGCGTCAGTCAGCGCGCATAAGCACCCATAATATTATTATGTCGCATAGGACTTCCTGTCAACCACAAAAAGCTTACTTGAGTTCGGCTATGTGGGTTTCCAGCCACGCATGAATCTGGCTGGCATGCTGGGGGTTGCGGCAGGTGATTATAATTTGTTCGCCCTTGATGGATATGCGCGGGGTCGTCTCCCGGCGCGATGCGGGGGCTTTGCCTGCGCCTGGCCCACTGCCCTGAGGAGCGCTTTTCTGAATGCTCCGGCCTTCGTCCGCGGATTGATTGAAGCTGCGCGCGTCGCGTACCGTACGGATCTCGCCATTGCGATAAGCTTCGAGAAATGCCGTCAGTCTATTGCGGCGATTGGCCTGTACGACCTGAATAAGAAAATTTTTGCTATCTATGCCCATTTTTTGACATTCGGCCAGCGCGTCTTCCGGCAGGCCGGCAATGCCAAGTATTTCGGTAATATAATTTCTGGATTTGCCTACCAGTGAGGCCAGGCTGGCATCGCTAAGGTTCTCCTGTTTTTTAAGCTTAAGCAAAGCCATGGATTCCTCCATGGGGGACAGGTTTTCGCGTTGCAGATTTTCTATAATGGCAATCCGCCAGTAGTCACGCTCTTCTCTGGAGATGATTCGGCACTCCGCCTCCTGCCAGTCCAGCTTCTTCATGGCATGGTAGCGTCGTTCGCCGGCAATGATGCGATAC
>JAGRMX010000366.1 GCA_020441025.1 Leptospiraceae bacterium | reverse complement strand
AGCGCTCATCGATGACTTTTTTCAGCTCGCCGATGCGTTCCAGAATTTGCGATTTTTGCTCCTCGGTGGCATCGTCGGGCAATTGTTGCAGCTCGTCTCGCAGGGCGTTCAAATCTTCCAGTTTGCCGGCAAACACCGGGTCTTTTTTTTCAAAGACCTGTATGCGAAATTCATCTACCAGTTGTCTTCGATTTTGAATTTCCGTGGCGTATTCGGCGTACAGTTTTAAAATTTCCGCGTCCCGGGGGATCGGCGTGGGCGGATCTTCCGCGCGCAGTTTTTCCCGCCGGGCCCGGATGGCCTCCGCCAGACCGCGCAGACGGGAAATGATTTCGCCTTCTTGAATGGCGTACTGCTTCCAGATGGAAGGTGCGTCCGCGTTCAACACTTCTTTTACGATGCGCGCGCGTTCACTGACCGGCGGATTGCGATACAGGGTGCGAAACACCAGAAAATAATTGGCCTGTTCGGTTTCATATTGCAAGCGCAAAGGTTCGATCATGGGTTCGCCGGCCTGAAACGGTTCATGGATATCGTCCATTGCTCCATGAAATTCGGGCACCTGGCCCCAGACGAACGAATTGATGGCCGAGCGCCGTTTCTCGGGCGGCGCCGCGTCGCGGGTATCAAAGCGAATCATGCGTCCGAGGGTGATGGACTCGCTGCGGTAGCGCGCCAGGTCCAACGGTTGAAAGGCGATGGCAATGCGGTTTTTGTAATCAAATTCTTCGCGAATCTTCCATTCCAGAGCGTGACGTCGGATCTCGTATGTATCCTGAGCGCCGGGGGTATGTCGCGGATTGAACGCGAACCAACGGGCCAGGGAACGATATACTTCCCACCGGTCTTCGCTCAACTCTTCATCGCGATAGCCGGCCTTAATCTGTCGTCGAAATTCACGTTCCGCCTGGTTGATGTGATTTTCGGTAAAGTAACGTTGATAATAATCGGGTTGTTCGTTCTTAAAATCGCGTTCGTGTTGCTCGATGCGCAACCGCAGCGTTTCCAGGCGAATGAGATTCTCCACCACCGTGTCCACGTCGAGGCTCAGCGTTTCTACCGGACGCAAAAAGCGACTGACTTCCTGCTCGGCGACGGAGGCCAGGGTTTCGCGTTGCAGACGCAGTACAATCGCCAGGATAATGCCGATCAACGCGAAGAGCATGACGCCCATAAACAGGGACAGCTTGCCGCGCAATCCCGGTTGAATTTTATGTAAGATGGACATGGGTAGATTAGTGCAGGCTGATTTTCTTGCTGAGAATCAGTTCGTTCACACCCTCCGGCAGTCGATTGTATTCGGCCTGCATCAGTGTCGTAAAGAGAAATACTCCGAGGCCGCCATCGCGCTCATTGTGGCCGACTTCGTTTAAGTCCGGACGCGGCAGGCCGGTGGGATCAAACTGCGGTCCACGATCGCGCAGAGTAAACCGTATAGCATCGCCGTCTCGGTACATGTCCAGCTCAATGCTGGCGTTGGAATCGTCACCATACGCGTGTTCCATGATGTTGGCCAGCGCTTCATCCACAGCCAGTATAACGCGATTCAAATCGAGCGGATCGAAATACTCTCCCGCAAATGTTTTCACGCTTTCCCGAACGCGATTTAACTCATCCAGATTATTGTGGATGATGATGGTGTCCTGATTGTCCGGCATGGGCTATATTGCTTACAGTCCCTTCAACGCGCTCTGCACGTCCGAAGTAATGGTAAACAGGGCCGAGAAACCGAGCACATCCAGCACGTCTTTGACTTCACTGGTTACGCCCGCCAGGCGCAGATCGCCGCTGGCTTTTTTGGCGCTGACCAGGTTGGCTTTAAGCGTTCCCACTCCGGCCGAGGCGATGTAGTTCACGCCGCTCATATCGCATACGATTTTAACCTTGCCGCTGGCCAATCGCGATTTCAGGGCTTCATTTAATTGCGGGGCGGTTTTCGCATCCAGCTTGCCCTGAATTTTGAATACGGCAATATTCCCTTTTTCCTGCGCTCTGATCTGTAAGTCCGACATTCGCGCCTCCGTAATAGGTTGGTTTTCCCGGTATATAGAATCGGTTTTGACAGGGAAATTATTTTTTCCCGCCTTTCAACTCGTCCCACAGATCCTTGGCGGAAATTAAATGATAGAGCTTTTGTTCCAGCGAGTCGATTTCATGAAAGTATTTCACATCCGGGTTGCCCTGAAAGATGTGCGCGTACTTTCGGATGTAGATTATTGTATTTTTTATGTCTCCGGCGGTGATGCTGCGTTGGATGCCGTAGTACAGCTCGATGGCCATGCTGTCCTCCAGCGCCTGGCGAAAGCCCGCATGTCGATTCTGGAGCGCGTCGATCATGCCTTCGATTTCTTCCCGGTTGTTATTTTCATGATCGCCGTGCTTGATTAAATAGGCTGCGATCAATTTACGACAGCGATTCAAATCGTCGTCTTTGCTGGCGTACTTAATTTTATGGAACAGCTCCACGGCCTGGCGCTGCAATTCTACTTTGATTTTGCGTTTACCCAGGTCCACCGGCGCGAAGGCTTCCCGTAAATCGCCGGTTGTGAGATTTTGCAGACTTTCTTCAAAGATTTGTTCACTGCGATTCTGATGCATGTCCTGGAACTCGCACAGCGGATCATGGATAATGCGTACGAATTCAATCGCTTCCTTTGTGGCCGATACCGGAGTGCTCTGTTGCATCTTTTCCAGGAAGAAAATGCTGCCGTCGCCGAGTGCCGAGAGATTCTCATGCATGGCCTGGGAGATCAGACGTTTGCATTGCGGTCCGACCGTATGCACATGGGACTCGCTTTTCAGGGAACGATCGGCGCGTTCCATCAGCTTGCGGGCGGTCTCATTGCCGGCCCTGCGTTTCCAGCCGGCATAATCCAGCGGTTCGTACAGGTGCAGGGTGAAAGGTTTACGGCCGGTCATGGCCAGCAACCGGATGATTTTGATTAAATCATCCGCCACCGTAACCGGGACTTTGCTCATATTTCGTAAATCTACGGACATTGGCTGAGAAACTATAAGATTAGAGACGAAGAAATCCGCTCCCATACTGAATATCGGAACGGGAGGGAAGCGAAACGAGGAACGCCGCCGCGAATTGTGAAACACGCCCTCCGGAAAATTGACTGAAAAAATACTTGTAATATACGATGAGCTATCGTATTTAGAGGATATGAAAGTGACTGCCCTGCTTCCGGATGAGCTGATTGCCGAGGTGCGCGCTCTCTCAAAAGGTAGTAATATTACTGATTCGTTGCTGGTGGCGCTGAACGAATGGGTGCAGATCCGACACGTGCGCACACTGAACGAAGCGGTTGCAAAGAAGCCGCTGAAGTTTCAAAAAAACTTCGCGGCCGATGATGTGCGCCAGGTAAATCGTAAACGATCCGGCGGTCGGCAGCCCCGTTCGCAATCCTGATTTCCGATCCAATTCATAACGTAAGTCAGCGTGATTCTGGCCGACACATCCATCTGGATTGACTATCTGAAAGGCACGCCCGGTCCCTGTGAGATGCTGCGACCCCACCTTGATTATGGGCGCGTTGTGGCCGTCGAACCCGTATTCGCCGAGTTGTTGCAGGGCTGTCGCAATACGCGCGAATATGATATTGTTATGGGCTACTGGAATAATCTCCCGCAGCTTGATTTGACCGGGCTCTGGATTGCGGCGGGGGCCTATGCGCGCAACCGTCGCTTGCTTGAGAAGGGCATCGGTCTGATTGACGTGGTGATTTATCTTGCGGCGCAAGACAATAATTGCCGGCTCTGGACGCTGGATAAGAAGCTGCTTTCCATCTGTAGTCCTTCGTTGCTATTCAAGCCGTGAAGCAGAAGCGACCCAGCCCGGGTTGCCCGCTATCACCAGCCCGCAATCGGAACGGAAGCCTGGAAAGGATAGCCGCGCGATATTTTTGCTTTGATCGGTACATCCACGTGCCAATCATTGCGAATGTCTTCTATTGAATCGATCGGTTGGATCGGTTG
>JAGRMX010000365.1 GCA_020441025.1 Leptospiraceae bacterium | reverse complement strand
AGTAGCGGGTAATCACCTGCGCCACCAGACCGGCCAGTGCCAGGTTTACGAGAGCGATCGATTTGATACGCGTACTGTAATAGATTAAAACCGCGGCAAACACAAACAACTGAAAGTTAAATAAAACCGAATAAACCTGCCAGGGAACATTCGGATTGGAGAGAAACAGAGCGAAAACCGCAAAAAAAAGTATGGCTCCCGATGTGGCCAACGGCAATAATTCGGCCTTACGATAAAAGAGTATGACATACAGAGCGATTGTCAATCCCAGAAATAGAAAGATCAAAATCAAAACGGGAGCGCCGGCCCGGAAAATAGAATACTGTTCGGTCATGCGAAAGGATAACGCATATAGCATTATAAACACCAGAAAGGCAATCACGGCAGTGATATAACCTCCGGGATAACGATTCAGAATCGTTTTGTCGCTATCTATGAGCGCGTCCCGAACAAATTGATTGATCAAAAAAATCACGCCGGCAAAGATAATGAAGCCAGTTCCATAAGCAATGTAGTAGTGTTCAGTCGATAATCCGTAAGCAAAGAGACCGATGCCTTTTACAAGCAAAACGGCCAGAATATAGATTATCGCGAACGCTTTTTCGATCCGCCCATCGCTTTTATCTGCAAAGGGAAAATAAAGCAAACCGCCGACCAGCAATACAATCCCCAGATGCGTGGCGCTCAATAAAACCGCGGTGTTGCCCAACGGTAAAAGGAACATCAAAATCGAAAATATTGATACGCCAATTATAAGCGGCTCGGACTCATTGCGTTTATAAAAAAAATGATACAGCATTCCGCCTCCGACAATACTCAAGAGCCAGAATTGAATTGTCAGCCTCAAATCGCTGCGCTCGGCATACAGATTGAAATGGCCTTCATCATACGGCCAGGACAATATGAATAAAGGAGCGACGATAAACAGCCAGGCCATAAATCGCACCAGCATGGCGGGCACTTTTAAGAAATCCCGGTCGGTGTCCTCGGCCCAACGGGCTAACGCATAGCAGAATAATCCCAATGGTATATGCAGCAGAGTAAACGCGAACAACACGGCCTGATCGGAAGTATTATCGGCGCTATCCGCGATCCAGTGGGCATTGGTCATGTACCACCACAGCAATCCCTGTAAAAAGGACAGCAACAGGCCGACGGAAACCCGCTCTTTATAAAACAGGAAGCCCAATAACAACGGGAATACAATGGCCACATATCCGGGATTATCATATTCGAAGTATTCCCAGCTATGCCAGATCAACGCGAGCAACAGTGCCAGATAATAGCCCCACTTCTCACGCATCACCATGGAGACGGCCAGCACTCCCAGCAACCATACCATCACGGCGTTTGTCGGATGTGAACTGATGTGATATACCTGCGCTATCAGTCCGATGCCCGCGCCGTACGCAATCATGCCGAGCATCAGCAAACCGCGGCCGGTGAACAAATGAGTGCGCCGGATGAACAGCATATATCCCGCCGCCGCGTACAATAAAATGATTAACGCGAAAATCTGAATGATTTTGGTAAGCGGCGACATCCATTTCCAGTTGGCCGCATAAAAGAAAATCAAGCCGACTCCAATTAAAAGCACGGCAATACCGATTAGAATGGCCGGTATATAACTCTGGAAACCCGCATGATCGGAGTCGACGGAATTCGCGGCGGCACTCACGGCCGCATTCTGAGGCGATCGGCTTTCGTAATCCAGAATTTGCGCGGCCTGTCGCTCATCCAGCAGACCCGCCTGCATCCAGCGTTTGGTGGCCGTTCTTAACTGAGTTAAAAAAGCTTGTTCTGATTGCATGATATTCCAACCGACAGGGAATCCCATCACAATGCCGTCGGCAGAATTCCTGTCAGTACAATTTTCAATACCGTATTCATTTGCATAGCCGACCGGGGCTACAATTGAGTCCGTGCGGGTCGCCACTGCCGGACTGGGGTCCGGACTGCCGTTTTAAGGATTGAGCGTGTCTTAACTTCATGATTTAATCGTCTACTATAGAGATGCAAGTGCGTTGCCGGTAAATTTAATGCAGGCGGCTAATTAAATTGAGTTACTATGTATACACATTCAATTCAGACGATTGCTCCAATCAGCAAAAAAAAGGGAACAGGGTTCAGCCGCGCGAGATTTGTTGCGAGCTTATCAACCCTGCTCATTTTTCTACCCGGACCGGCCAATGCCCAGGCATTCTTTCATATACACATTTGCCCGGAACTGGAATTGATCAACGCGATTCATCCACCGGCCTTTACCTTCGCCGACGAAACCTTTCATCGCCAGCATGCGCTCCTGCAGGGGGCCGTGAAAACATTCACCTGGTCGTATGAAAATAAGCTGTTCACGGCATCGTACAGAAATGAATTCTTGATGGAAGTCCGAACTTATACAGTCGATCTGGATGTGTACCGCGCCTCGGAAGGCCGCCATCAAATCGACCCCTCCGACCCGGCGACGTACACGTCCGTCAGCATAATTGAGTACGAATACACCGGACAACAATTATCCAAGCGCATCCATTATAAACAGGACAGCACCGGCGAACCCATCCGAATCGAAAGCCTGCTGTACGATGGCGTGCGCCTTACGGAATACTCTACCGCAGCTGTCGATCAAAACGATCGAAATACATTCAAATATGCCTACGATCGGAATGGTCGCTTGATTAATATCACAGTGCTCTATAACGATCAGCCGCATTATTCGGAACATTTCGGATACGATTCCAAAGGGCAGATCAAAGATTTTCGATCCGTCGAACCCGGCGTGGGAACAAATCTAACGCGCTACACCTGGAACGCCTATCATCAAATCATTCAAGCCGAATCCTTCGTGGCCGGTCGCTACCCCATGGATAAATATGAAATCGAATATGTCTCCCATAATAGTAACCAGGTTCGGGAGATGCGTCACTTCAAGATGGAAGACGAGTATACATTGTTCGCGCGCTATAGATATGAATACGATTCGTACGGAAATTACCTACTGACAGAAGAATACAATCCCCTGTCACAAAACGATTTCTCGGGGCTGCCTCAAACCACTACCCACTCCTTTCGATATGCATACGACAATACGGGCAACTGGATCGAACGCCGGGTGGAGTTCGTATCGCGCACTACGGAAAGTGTAATCGTTTCAAGTGCCTGGACCGAGCGCCGCACGGTAACGTATGAGTAAACGTTGCGACGACCGTTTTTTGATTGTATCAAAACGGGCCGCACAGATCTTTTCAATGTATTGCGTGACCGGAAATGCAATCCTGATTCATGAACAAAGCCATTGTCAAAGAAATCCTGCTGGTAGAAGATGAAGCAATCGTCGCAAAGGTGCAAATCAAGCAACTCCAGAATTACGGCTACAACGTCATCCACCTGCTTACCGGAGAAGCGGCTGTAGAGTTGCTGGCCGATGGCAATACGCCCGTTCAACTGGTACTGATGGATATCGATCTGGGCGCCGGCATGGACGGCACCCAGGCCGCGCAAATCATCCTTAAGAAAAGGGACATTCCGATTGTTTTTCTTTCTTCGCATACCGAACCGGACGTAGTCGAAAAAACCGAGAAGATTTCATCATTTGGATACGTGGTCAAGGGCTCCGGAATTACGGTACTCGACGCTTCTATTAAAATGGCGTTTAAACTGCACCAGGCCCGCGCCGAGGCTCGCGCACGTGAATTGCATTACCGACAGATGTTTGAAAAAAATCTCTCGGTTAAACTGATCATCGACCCCGTTGACGGGCGGATCATCGAAGCGAATCAGGCGGCGTGCGACTTTTACGGTTATGATAACCGGACCATAACCGGAATGAAAATTTCGGACATCAACACTTTATCCGAAGCGGAAGTACATGCCGAAATGCAGAGCGCTCGCCGGGAAGACCGCCTTTATTTCAACTTCAAACATCGCCTGGCCGACGGCAGTGTCAAAGAAGTGGAGGTATACAGCAGCCCGTTGCAAAAAAAT
>JAGRMX010000364.1 GCA_020441025.1 Leptospiraceae bacterium | reverse complement strand
ATCAGCGAACAAACCGGAGCGGAAATCTTCGTGGAAGATGACGGCAGCGTGTCCGTTTCTTCTTTTAACCGCGCATCCAACGAAAAAGCCATCGCTCTGATCAACAACATCTTCCGTGAGATTCGTGAAGGTGAAATTTTCGAGGGTGTTATCAGTCGCATTGTTGATTTCGGCGCGTTTGTGGAAATCTTCCCCGGCAAAGAAGGGTTGGTGCATATTTCTAAGATGTCCGAAAAGCGACTGCGATCGGTGGATGAACTTTATAAAGAAGGCGACGCGTTGGAAGTGGTCGTGCTGGGTGTCGATCGCCAGGGACGCATTGATCTGGTTCCGAAGGATATGGTCGGCAAAGTGGGCGGCCAGGGTTCCAATGGTCGCGGCGGAGATAGAGATCGGGATCGTGGTGGTGATCGGGATCGCGGTGGACGGGGCGGACCTCGTCGCGGTGGCAATGATCGTGATCGTGGTCGCGGGCGGCGCTGATCTAACGCTTTAAATGGCGTCATTACCTCACGTCCGTATTTACAGGCGGCCTGGCGCGAAACTGCCGGTTCGGGCTACGCCCGGATCGGCGGCGCTCGACGTGCATGCCTGTTTGCCGCCGGATACATTCATTACAATCACCCCCGGCGATTATCTTGATATTCCCACCGGTCTGTTTGTAGAAATTCCGGAAGGCTTTATGCTGAGCCTGCGACCGCGCTCGGGCCTGGCGCTCAAACACTGTGTGACTTTACCCAACGCGCCCGCCACTATCGATTCGGATTATCGCGGTGAAATTCGCGTCATTCTGGTGAATCACGGTAAAAAGCCGTTTCGCATTGATCACGGCGATCGTATTGCCCAGATGCTGCTGGAAAAGGTGATAGATTTCGCCTGGGATGAATCGGAAACACCCATTGATCCCGATTCTACTCCCCGGGGAGCGGGCGGATTCGGTAGCACCGGTCTCGCGTAATTTTACTTTTTATTTTTTATCGCGGTCGGATTGCAATCAGCCGCAATCGATTGGCAATCAATCTTACTGTGTTTGCGTTAAGAATGAAGCATAAATTCAAGTCCGGCCGTTCGGCGTTGAATCGCAATCTTGTATCCCCTCTGCATTAAATCGCTTTTTTTGTAAAGTTAAAGCAACGGACAATCGTTTTCTTGTAATGAGAATTGAACGCGCGCCGCAGTTGGTCGTCTAACACGGGGCAGCTTATGGACCATTCATTTCCTACGATCCGTTACAATCGATATTGGCGGCTTACCGTACTAATGGTGTTGCTGACAATGCCGTCTGTGCGTGAGGTCGGTCTGGCCGAAACATTGCCGCAACAAGTAGCCGGCACCAATGAGGACCAATCGCCTGTAGCCGATGTACAGGATTGTCCCGAAATGCATGCTTCCGAAGAATGCGTTGCCTTCGATGAATTGCTCTGGCAGCCGGAGCACAGTCCGGATGCGGAACGCCGCCGGATTTTACGGGGCTGGAGCCTGGCCTATTATCGCGGTCAATACACAGCCACAGATTTCGGTGCGGTTTTACTTTCTGCCGATACCGATTACAAAAGCTCGTATATTGACGTAGCCGCTTTAAGCAAGCCGGTGCCTTATACTTTTCTCGGATTTCCTCTGGAGGGAGAAGGGCAGGTTGTCCGTCATTCCGGTCGGCAAAAGCACCTGGAGTTTAATGCGGTACTGATTGCGCGCTGGGGTGATCCCTTTCAGGGAATGCCGTTCAGTCTGGGATTCGGTGAAGGCGTCTCCCTGGCCACCCGCAATCCGGATATGGAGAACCAACGACGCACTCTATTGCACGCCAATGTGCATGAGGAAGAAGATTCGCGAAATTTTCTCAATTATTTGCTGGTTGAGCTGGAGTTCGGCCTGGGTGATTTCGAAGCGCATCGGACTCGCGCATTTTTGCGCGTACATCATCGTTCCGGCATCTATGGATTGCTGTGCCCGCCCACATGTGGTAGCAATTTCGTTTCGTACGGACTTCGATTCGGTTTTTAATACAGAAGTGCAATAAGGCCGTATAGCTTTGCGGCCTTATTGCGGATGTTGACCAGAAAATCCCGTTGGCCGAGATTCTGTATTCGTTTGATCGTGTGCCGGGCAATCAATCAGAAAGATTCCGCGATAACATAAATAAAAATAATAATATATATTTATCAATGTCCGCTCTGGCAATTATGAGCAGTCAGCACTCAATATTTGAATCAGGCACATTTTGACTCCTGACGCATGGCTCATATTTGCACTCCCTTTGCAATGCGCTGTTTATCACGTAGCATGAGTTCTTGTGTATTTCGTTTTGGGCCACCCGTCCGCCGGCGGTCTATCCTGTGCAAGAATGTATCAATTTTTTAACTGTCAGTCATCCGGTTTTTCTTGCTTTTTTTGGATTGGTTATTTGGATCTTGATTCGAGTTTTCTTGATTCGAGCCCGGATTTTCTGAATTCGATTCGAAAATCGCCTGGGACTCACCTGGCGAAGCTATACCCGGAGCGAGAGCACCCGGATTTGGCCGCTTTATCGTGGCTATATTAGATCCCGTTATATTGAATCACCCGTCGAACTCGATCGATTTGTTGCGACGCTTCAGAATATTTGTTCAAAAACAGCGCAACATCCAAAGGCTCTCGGACCCTTTCATTATGTGAGTTATCGTGATTGGGTCTTTCTCTCTTATGATGCGGTGAATCATGCGTTACGCGTAGAATTTCCATATAATGCTGACGGAGTGCGCCGTATCCGAGAGGTGCCCGGTCGAGTCTGGGATTCTGAAAGTAAGGCCTGGCTTCTGCCGATCACTGTTGCCAGCATTGAAGCCCTCGAATCACAATTCGGCGCAGCCGTCCGACCGGGAAGACCTGATCAGCAAAAACGCTCCTGGGATGCATTGCACCAGGAATTGATCCGTAGAAAATACAGTCCGCGGACCATACGGGCTTATATTCACTATAACCAACTGCTGGTAAACTTCTGCGATCGAGAACCGCAGCACATCGATTCTGAGGCGATCCGCTTATTCTTTCTCGTACTGAGCGCACGTTCCACGGTCTCTTCGTCGGCCATCAACGTGGCCCATAGCGCCATTCGGTTTTATCAATTCCAGATTCTGCGGCGCCGTCGCCAATTGCAGTTCCCTGTCCGCCCAAAACTGGATAAGAAGCTGCCTTCTATTTTGAGCCTGGAGGAGGTGCGCAGTATCCTCCAGCATGCGAAAAATCTTAAACATCGAACGCTGCTTGCTCTGGTATATTCAGCCGGTCTGCGAGTGAGCGAGGTCGTTACCCTCAAACCTGAAGACATCGATATTTCTCGACGTATGATTCGCGTGCGGGCGGGCAAGGGTCGCAAGGATCGCATGACCCTGCTTTCACAACGCGTCGTCACCACACTGCATGAGTATCTGAAATTATACAGGCCGATTGTCTGGCTGTTTGAAGGCCAGCAGCCCGGCACTCACCTCTCTCAGCGAAGCGCCCAGAAGATTTTTGAACGCATTAAGAACCGGGCGGGCATCAACAAGCATGTAACCATTCACTCGCTGCGGCATGCTTTTGCCACTCATCTGCTCGAAAGCGGCGTGGATTTAAGATATATCCAGGCCCTGCTGGGACATGCCAGTCCTCGAACAACGCAAATATATACGCATGTAAGTAATGTACACCTGAGAAAGATTCTCAATCCACTCGACCAGGATTTGTAGGGGATATAATGCAATTTTCAGGATATTATGCGAAGTACGTGATAATTTTATATTGCGAACATTAACATATATTTCCCATGGTTCACATTAATACGCAATACATCACAGATTAAACGTTGACCAAAATATCAGCCTCTGAAAATGTTGTAATAAATGCGGGCATCCATGCCCGCCTTTTAAAATACCAATTGGTTACTCAGTATGACAAAAGCAAATTGTTTCAATAATTTTTTAAAACAAAAATATACCATATGTAGTTTATTATTCTTCATATTTACC
>JAGRMX010000363.1 GCA_020441025.1 Leptospiraceae bacterium | reverse complement strand
TAAAACTGTTGGACAGAAGCATCGCTGCGTGCATCGTACCGACAGATTATCCCTTCGTGGTCCACATACATGCACCAAACCATTGTCCGGCGACTATTTACTATCAGGGGCGTTTTCGGAATCGTCCGATTGAGCGGAGTTCCGACAATATCCGGTCGTAAGCTGCGCCAGGGTCTATGGCCGGTGCTGTTGATAATTGCCGTCATCATGACGGGCGGCTCCTGTCGCCCCTCTCATGCGGAGTCGAATGGCGATTCGCGTGAGGAACGGCATGACTCAAATCGCGAGCGGAACCAGGCGCCGATAAAAGAACACAGCCAGGCGCGAACCATCGGCGTAGTAACCTATAATGTTTCGCTGCGTTCCTTTTTACTGGATAAACGCGGTCCACGCATCGCAGATATGCTTTCGGAATGCAATGCCGATGTCATTGCCCTGCAGGAAGTTACTCCCGAATTCTTTGCCATTCTGAAACATCATCCGGACATTGCCGCCCGGTATACGCCGTATCCCGCGGACAGTCGGTTGATTCGCGGTCGATTGGTTACGTTAAGTCGATTGCCGGTAGGTCATTGGCAATATCACGCGTTACCCGGTCGCATGGGTCGTGTGGCTCAGCATCTCACATTCAGTACCGCTTCCGGTGATGTGGACTTTTTTAATCTGCATCTGGAGAGTTACTTACAGGATGGACCGATCCGCGCGCGGCAATTGTTGACACTGCACGGGAAGTATTCCGAGCCCGCCATCATTACCGGCGATTTAAATTTTGGCGACGGCCCCGAAGCGGCCCGGGAACACGCGGCCATTCCGCCCGGCTTTCAGGATGCCTGGCGTATTCTGGAAGGCGATTCACCGGGCTATACCTGGGACCAGGAACGCAATCCACTGGCATTGCGCTTTCGGTTCGAAGGCGAAGTCAGCCGGAGATTGGATCGGATTTTATTTCGGGCATCGGATTGGTTGGTCGCTTCCGTCGATTTGATCGGTACGCAACCGGAGTTTGAAATGGACGGCGAACGTATTCCACCTTCGGATCATTATGGCGTACATGCGGTTTTTACCTATGAGTCGTCCGCCGTCTCCGTCAATAACCCCGATCAAACCAGGTAGCCACTATGCGCGGTTGCTTGCATCCCTGGCGTACACACTCGGATAATGCCCGGGCCGTAGCCGAACGCAAATCCGGATAGCCGACTACCGCGCCCACCACGTTGCCATCCACCGCAATGGCGCCGTATCCGCGCTGGTCGGTGGAAATCAGAATTTGGATTTCGCGCCCGCCGTGCTCGGCGCACATTTTGCGGGCCAGTTCTTCGGCCTCTTCGACCGTATCCACGTTAAAACTGTAACCGTACGCTTCCGAACTATAGGCTACGGCCGACGCGGCTCCCAGTCCATGAATGCTTATGACCGAAAGCATCAGTATAAAAAGAGTCAATATCATCGGTAAGAGAAATGTGCCACGCGATTTTATCATGAGTATCACTCCAGTGTATTACCTGTTTGTATGTATGTTTTTTGCGGTTTGCCGGTTCTTTATGCGCGCCGGTGTTTTTATCAAGTGTCGGTGTACTTCGATTCGTATTTCAATAATCAGCTAAGTTCATCTAAAACATTGCTAAGGGCCCACGCAAATATTGCAGGGTATGTCCGTCGTCTGTCCATTGGCCGTGGGAACGGGGATATTGCGTTCCGGATCGCCCCGCACCGCTCCGGTATAATCGTCATCCGCGCATTCCATATTAACGGGCAATTGATCGCAATCCGTATACAGACGACCGCCGCCGCCTTTGAATGAACCGCCGAAGGTGTACGGCCCCATGCGCAGAGTCGGTCCCAGCGTGTCGCCGGCGGCTCCCGATTGCCCGGCGGCGGTACCCATATCCAGAGACATCAGCACGCTGATGAATTGTTCCGCGTGCTCGTCGAAATCGTCCCGGACCCAGGATTTTTCGCGTTTATCGTATAGATCCAATTGATAAATTACTTCTTCCAGATCGTCGTAGACCCATTTCGTATCGCTCAAAATAAAGCCGCGAAAATCGTCCACTCGCCATACCCACAACGGCAGGTGGAAATCGTACTCCGGGTCGAACATGCTGCGTCCATGCAATGCGGTGGGCGGCTTGAGTCCCAGCATATCAAAAACGGTAGGATACACGTCGATCATGGCGCCCCGGGGCAGCGGATTATCCTGCCACACCCGTCGAAACTCGGGATGGCGCATCACCAGAGGAACGCGCACTTCTTGATTATAGATGCTGAAGCTGTGTCCCTGGTAGCCGTGCTCGCCGAAACTTTCCCCGTGATCGGACATCAATACAAACAGAGTGCGATCGGCCATGCCGCGCTTTTCCACTTCGGCCACTATCCGATCGGCGACGTGCAGCCCGTAGTCGATTCCATTGCGATGACGACCCAGAATGGTGTTGTTATCGAAGCGATTGAAGTTTTCCGGATCGGGATTCAGATAAGGATAATGACTGTTGGTGAGCACCACCGAAATGGTGTACGGTTCTTGTTCTTCATCGAGTATGCGCGCGGTCTCATGCACCAGAGCAATGTCATCCAGTCCGAAGTTGAACGATTTATACGGTTGATTCGTTTCCGGATTCACTCGCTGGACGAAATGGTTTTTTTCCGTTATGCGCATTTCAAATTTGCGCAACATTTCGGTTTCGGATTCGAAGGAAGTATGGTCAGTGTAGATGTAGTAATTCGTATAGCCGTACTTATTCAACTGAATGGGCAGACCGGGCGCCGGATTCATGTCCCGATATACTTCTTCAAAATCGCGTGCGCCGTGCATGCCCATAAAAAGTGAATAGTGCGAATTGGAGCTGTGGGGCACCGGTGCGAAGAAATGTGTGGCCTGAATGGTCTCGGACAATTCCGGCGCGAAGTATTTTGTACGACTCAAATCGACGAATTCTTCCCGGGCGCTTTCCAGAATAATGAACACCACGTTGGTATTCTCCGGCAGGTGAAATCCGAATTGTTCATAGAAATGCGATTCGGGTGGAAACAGTTTGATTTCCATTTCTTCCGCCGGGGGAAATGGCGACGGTCCTTCCGCCGGCCGGACACGACGTTCACTGCGGTCCACGCTGCGATCTTCCCGGCCGGCCGAGTAATGCGCCAATAGCGGACCGGTGCAAACGATCAGCGTGAGTAATCCCACCACCGGCCAACGCCAGGGATGCGCATGCGCGTGTTCCGCGCGGTGTGGAAATGTACGTTGCATCCACCAGGCCCAGATACCGACCAACACAATCAACGGTAGAAATAAGAGCGGAATCCAGGGGACGTTCCATACGGCTCCCGGTGACACCGTAAAGATTATGCGTCGCAATTCGACCAGTCCATAGATGGCCAGCTCGGGCGTTAATTCCAGGCGCATGTAGTAGTATACGATGACGCGCGCCATGGGCCACAGTAACAGCAGACCGACTATCACCGCTGCGATGACACGATAAACTTTCGTATGCCGCAGACTGAACGGCAAGAGACCAATTGCCGCGAAAAAAGACCAGCATACCGCCAACCAGGCCAACGGACGTACCCCATACCCGCTCTCGGCCAGATAGCGCAGGGCGCGGCGTCCTACGCGTTCCCAATCCTGAAATTGATAAAAGACCAGCAGCAGAGTTTCACTCAACCAGGCCAGGGCCAGCAGCAGCGTCAAACCGCCGGCAAACAGAAAAACAACTCGCAGGGGCGATTGTTTTGCTTCGGACGACATCATGGTCATAGAATAGAAACGCACACTTCCCTTTAAATCTAAATTTTCCAGCGAATGGGCGGGGCATGATGCAGCGCCTGACCGGTCAGAATGCAAAACGCGCCCAGGCCGATGCCCAGGGTAATGCTTTCCCGGTTTAAGACGGTCCCCAGTATTAGAGCGGTTACGGGTGTGACCAGAGTGATATAGGCGGTCTTACTGACGCCGATGTTTTGAATCAAATAATAATAGAGCATAAAACCGATGACCGATCCCAGAAT
>JAGRMX010000362.1 GCA_020441025.1 Leptospiraceae bacterium | reverse complement strand
TTATCATCAGGCGCCCGGTTGGCCGGTCGGTCCCGGAGATAATAAGAAAGCTCAGGAATTGCTGGAACGCAGCATCGAGGTCGGACCCGAGTTCGCCTTCAATCAGGTGTATCTGGCGGATCTGTACATCAGCAAGGGGAAGAAGGATGACGCGCGCAAAATGCTGGAAGCGGCGTTGGCTTTGCCGGAACGTTCCAATATGCCAATTCATTATCAACGCAGTCAGGCGCAGGCTCGTAGCCTGATGGAAAAATTATAAGTCGGCGCTTGCATTCGAACCGGCGAATCCGCAACATGCGGAGTCTGTTTTACACCGGCTCCGCATTTTTTATGTTATCGCACAATGAGCGTAAATACCCGGAGCCGTTTCACATGCTTTACGTTTTTGATGTGCAATGTCGATGTCCGGGCGGAGTGGGGCTTACTTTCAGCGGTGCGCCCTGAAACAAAACGCGAAAACAAAACGCGCATGAAATTATCAGAGTCACATCCGGGTTGTACGCCTACCATCAGCCTTGCCCCCGAAAGCCGTTCGGGTCGAATTTTACTTCAACGCCCGGGGCTATGGCTGCTTATTTCAGTCTTCAGTTGGGCCATGTTGTTCACCGTGCATTGCCAGGAAGCTTCCATCCGAACTGATTGTATTGCCGGCGATTGTGAAAACGGTGAAGGACGTATGGTATGGTATACCGTACAGTACACCGGAGAGTTTCGTGAGGGCGTAATCAACGGTCAGGGAGAAATGCATTGGGCCGATGGACGCCGCTATAAGGGCGAATGGGCCGATGGTGTGCAACAGGGGCAGGGCGTCATGGTGTGGCCCGACGGTCGTCGGTATGAAGGCGATTGGCGCGCCGGGAAACCGCATGGCTATGGTAAGCTGACGTATCCGGATGGAATCGTAGTGCAGGGTTTATTTCGGGACGGATACTACGAAGGCTTAAAGTAATGCAAAATCGCTTTTCCCGGAACAACCGACACCGGCCTCGTTTGAAGTGTTGCATTAACTTTACTTCAAGTTCAATTTATTAAGTCTGCGTTATTGACCTTACTTCAATTTAATTTTATATACCCTGCGTTGTTTACCTTACTGCGATTCATGTTTAAGTGATTTACTTTACTGCGGCTCATATCACTGCTCATCGACGATGGCGCTTTGATTACTTTCAGCCGAGCTTTCCCTTTGAGATTTAGCGCTGCCGGCCGGATGCTCGTGTTCCGCGCGTGCCAGGCGGTCCTGTAAATTCTTCTGAATGCGTCGATAGATCACATTAAATCGTTCGATACGATGCAGGCGATAGCCGGCATCCCGCGCCCAGATCGAATCGGGATACTCGGAAACCACCCGTTGAAAATAGCCGTGCGCTCGATGAAAGCAGCGCAATGCCATGAGTGTGCGCTCAAACCCGCGTTGATCCGCGGATAATTTTAAGTAACCCCGCGCCAGCATACCGCCCACGCCTTCGCTGTAACTGATGAATCCCTGTTTGTAGTACGCGTAGGCCGGATCGCTGTGTGCGCCCATCTCCCGGGAGTCGGGCGTCTGAGCGGCAGGTGCGGTGGTTTGTTGAATTGGACGGTGAATCGGCAGGCCCCGCAGCTGCAGAGTGAGTTGTTCGTAAGCCTGATTGATTTGCATCATTCGAAGCTGGTTGGCCGATCGATCTTCCGGCGCGGATAAATCCGGATGGTAGCGCCGCACAAGCGCGCGGTATGCGGTCTTTACCTGTCGGCTATCGGCCGTGGCGGGTACGCCCAGAATTTCGCAGTAGACCCGATTCAGCATGCTCCCACTCATTCCCGATATTGAATCAACTGACTATCCAGATGATAAAGTTTCTTGATTGATGCGGACATAATCCGTTTTCCGAAACATCCGGTGGATGAAAAAAATTTCGTTTGAATATGATATATATTATCTATTCGGGAATTTTAAAAACTTGTTATCGAATTGTAACGTGGTACAATGAATCATACTTCTGGAGCCCGTACGCCCATGGAATCGCCCACCAATCAAATGTATCTGCCACGTCTGATTCATGCGCGGACCGGTTTGCTTCCCCGTATTTTTACGATACTTGTAATCATACTGGCCGCAGGTTGCAAGGACGATTCCCCCGACCTTACGATTTTTGATCTGTTGACCAATGGGTTTCAGCCCGTGTTACAAACCGAGTTCACCGTGGGCGGGGAAGGCAATAACGGCAGTGCCATGGAGTTTATGTTAAACTCCACCATCAACCTGTCCAATACCCAGGTATACTGCGTATTTCAGGATTTAAATCTGCCTTCAACGATGGATACCCTGCACCTGGCTTACCTGCGCGGCGTGGATGTGCGCGTCGGTCTGGATGAAGATAACAAAGACGGAATCGGTTACACGTACCTATCCGCTTTTCTGTCTACGGAAGGGGACGAGCCCCATCTGACGGTGGGCAATGCCGGCGACGGCAAAGTCTATATGAATATGTGCGTGGGCGATCGCCGGCGAGTATGGGCCGGCAGTGTGGCGCCTACAGTACAGGAAATGTACTATCAGCATGGCTATTCGTTTTATCTGCAAAGCCAGGAAGACGGCATCATGCAGAAGTTCAACGTCGTGATGGATTTAATCACCCACGGTTCGTTCGGTTCCACGAAACAGCGATTGAATCGTCGCAACCACTGGTTGGTAGGCGGAACCGATGTGGGCATCTATTTCGGCCCGGAAGAATCGCCCTTAGAAGGATTTATTATTCCACGTATTATGGATGCGCGCAGTTCTCTGCGGGTCTTTTCCAATGAAATCTTTTCCAATGAGTTGGATAGTTCCGACAATCGGGAAGCTTTCGACCTGGCCTATGAAATGGCGCGACTGCCGGTGCAAAAACACCTGGTCACGAACTGGCACAGCTCCGTCGCGTCCGATCCCGATGCCACCATCAATTCCGTCGATTATCTGACCGGGCAGGGTACTTCGGTTTCCATGATCGCCACCGGTTGGCCGGTGGGGGGAGCCAGTTTCATCCTGATGGATAGTAACGACGGTTCGCGCATTACATTCGTAACTTCCGGTCCTTACAGCCAGGATACCGACAGCAAACATGACAGTTTTACTTTTGTATTCGAGGATGTGCGTTTTGCGGCCACCATGAGCGGCTATTATGATAATCTAAACAGTCGTTCGGGGCCGTTGCCCGGAACGAGCGGCGATACTTTCGCCGGTGGCAACAGTCGCGAAGTGGTGATCAACGAATTGAACTGGATGGGCGGCTATGATAGCGATCAAACCTCGGCCGCCGGCAATTACATAGAATTATTCAATAATACGTACTCCAATGTGAATCTCTCGGGCTGGCAATTCATCTGCAATGACGGTGGCGGCGATGTTGTAACCATTACGGTTCCGAATAAATCGGTAATCGGACCGCGCAGCTACTTTTTAATCGCGCGTAGTTCTTCCAACATAGTGGAAACGGCGCATGCTACGGTCAGCTTCGGCAGTATGCCCGATGACCTGGATACCTGCCGGTTGGTCGACTCGGGCGCGAATACCATCGATACCATAGGCGTTACCGGGCAGGACTTTGCTCTGGATGAGAACAGTTTCGGCTTAAACGACACCACCAATCGCGTTCGACGTTCTATGGAGCGAGACAACCCCGCATCCGCCGGCGATACGGCCGGCAACTGGCATACCAATTCCAACACGGGCTACGGGCAGAATTTCAATATTAAAGCCAGATACATTGGGCGCACTTATGGCACACCCGGCTTACCCAATTCGCCCAATGTTCCGCTGGGACGGTTACTGAACGGCGTAATAATCAACGAAGCGTGTGAAGATAACGCCACCTGCGCGGGGGGCAGTGACTATGTGGAATTATACAATACGAACAATTACGATATCGATTTGAGCGCCGCCCGGGCCTATTTACAGGGTGATACATCCTGTGATTTGACCAATGGCGTCACCAATCGCGATCAACTATCCGGTACCATTCCGGCCAACGGTTATCTGGTTTTC
>JAGRMX010000361.1 GCA_020441025.1 Leptospiraceae bacterium | reverse complement strand
ACATAAATCTTACGTGCCCCCGCACGACGCAGCGTATCCAGCAAAGCGATTACGTTGCCATGTTCCGCATGCCGGTCGGCGTTCAAAACGACTCCCAGATCATCACGCCGGGCAACCAGTTCCTTAATGCGCGCACCCAGGGCTTCCCTGCTCAGACGCTGACCTTCCAGAAATATGTTGCCGTTATTATCCAGTCCCACCGTAACCTTTGATGGAGTAGACGGATCGGTGGTCGTAGCTCCCGGCAGACTGATATTCAATCCCGTGCTGACCAGACCGGGCGCCGCAATCATGAAAATAATCAACAAAACCAGTACTATATCGGTAAACGGGACGATATTGATTCCGCTGAAAACTTCACTGCCGCCGGTATATTTTTTATAAGGAACCATGCGTGTAAATTTCCAACCGTAATTATCTACGCGCCCTTAACAGCGCGTTTTTCAGGCGGGAAGCGGCCACTTCAATTTCCAGAATCATGTTGTTAACCCGTCGTCGAAAATAATTGTATGCCATGGTGGCCGGTATGGCCACAAATAGACCGGCCGCCGTGGCAATCAGCGCCTCGGCAATACCGCGATTTAATTCGTTCATAGCGCCAGGATCGCCGGCTTCCGTCCCGCTACCCAGTCCGGTAAAAGCGCGGATGATGCCCAGCACGGTACCCAGCAGTCCGATATAAGGGCTTACGGTGCCCAGGGTGGCTTCGATGTTAAGATAGCGTTCCATTTCGGGAATCTTTTCCGCGATGGCGCGACCTTTGATTTCTTCAAATTCACGTTCCCGCCGCTCCGCATCCGCAGTCTCGTCCGCCTGTAAACATTCGGACAGTACATAGCCCATGGGAGTGCGGGTCATTTCGGGAGTAATCGAATCACGCGCATTCTGAGCGCGGATGAATTCATCAGCCATCTGACGGGCCGATGCGCTGCGAGCCTGATAATAAATCAGACGCTCTATGATGACCACAAAGCTGATGATTGAACAGATAATCAGTACGATCAGGGCCGGTCCGCCCGCTTCAAATATTCGGGACCAACTCAGGTATTCTGCCATGCTGGCAATCTGGAAAGGCCAGCACCGCCTGGCAAGAGATTTGCCCGAAAATATCAGCCGTGCCCGGAAGCCGAGTCCACCTGGAGATTTTGCTGCGCTTCCCCTCCGGCCAGTTCACGTATACACTTATCAATGAAACGCCGAACCCGGCCTTCGCAGGTTCCGCAACCGGTCGAGCAGCGCGTCTTTTTCTGCACGGTCTTAAAATCACGAGCACCGGCTCGAATTTCGGCCCGAATCATATCTTCCGAAACCGCTTTGCATATGCATATGCGATGCGGACGCATATAGTTATATATATCACCGGGCAGTGATTGCATTCTGGTTTAAAGGTAATCGGTCGGCGCTCCGGCCGCAATCCTTTTTGACGCGTATTTCAACGCACAAAAAAAGCGGGAGCATTCGCCCCCGCTTTCCGTTCGTTACAGTGATGAGTCGATCGCTTACAGGTTTGGCGCCTGATATTCAACATCGGATGTGTTGATGCGTCGAACTCCCTGCGGAGTGTGTACGACCAGTTGGTCGCCGGTTTGCGCGATTACCGCACCGATAACGTCTTCACCGCTGTGCAGGTGAATGGTTTCGAGCTTGTTGTAATGTTCGCGAATCTGTTCTTCAGATTTCAGACCGCGGCTTTCCGCTTCTTCGGCAATCTGATCCAGGATTTCACCCTGGCGCTGCTCACGTTCGCGCTGCATTTGTTCGATGGCTTCCTGATCGCCGGATTCAACACGGCTTACCAGAGTTTCGTCGATAGTCGCGCGCTCCAGAGTGCGCTGCTCGGTTACCTCTTCGGTGGTGATTTCCGCTCTGGTAACGATCACGGCCGGTTTTTCTTCGGTCGTCATCAACTCACGCAGTTCCACAACGCTGGTTTGTTCAACTTCGTTACGCTGTGCTTCGTCAGCCTGAGCGTCTTCATACTTTGCATTCAGTTCTTGAACTTTGGCTTCGACGGCTTCATCCAGAGTACCTTCGCTTTCCGGTTCAATGATCACTTCTTGCTGTTGCGCCAGATCGCTCAACTGGGACAGTTCTTCATCCTGCTGAATCTCTTCCTCGGATGCCGATTCCAGAGCGGCCACACGCGGCTTCATCGCTACGCGTCCGTCCAGAACTTTAACACGAGTCGGCAATCCTTCTTCAGATTCCACCGTGAATGTAGTACCACGCACACCCGCAATTGCGGTCGGAGTTACTACCGAGAAGTTTTCCTGACCATCGGTACGCTTTACCGAAGCCATGATACCACCGTGCTCCATGCGAAGCGTGGTGTCTCCATTGCCTTCGCCATATAGATTGGCGACTGTTACAGTCGTGTATTCTCGAATACGCACTGCACTTCCATTGCGAGTTTGAAGGTCTACTTTGCCGTTCGTGGTTTGAATCACGTCGTTCTCTTTAACCACCATACCCACTTTAGCCGGGATTTCCGTGCCATCTCTTACGATCTTCGCATCCTGGGATGTGTATACGATGATCATCGATCGAGCGCCGGTGGCGGACTCTTGCTTTTCGCCGCAATTGGCCACGAACACCATCGCCAGAGAAAGCACGAGGCCGGCCGTCATTCTTGTTGCTGTTCTCATTTTCATTGGCCTCTTTCTCCTGAAATTATCATAAATATTTTAACCTGTCAAAACAAACGGAATACAGGACATCCGTCAGACCCCTGTCCGGCAGCATGTGCTTCTACAACCGTTTGTCTGCTCATCTTTTGCATTTTTTTCTAACAAAATTCCAATAAATGTGTCCAGGGTTTGGGCTATTCTTCACCCGCCGGGGATTCAACCGAGGGTTCGGCTCCGGAATCCATGTTCAGATAGTTAATCTCATCGATTTCTTCCGCCTGGAATACCTGGCTGGAGTCCTCACGTTCTATGTACACTCGATTCCCGACCTGCGAGACGACTATACCCTGGAAAACGGCCCCGTTCTTAAGGCGGATTTCAGCATACAATTGGCGCCTCTGAAGGTCCACACTTTCTCGCATTGATTCGATATCAACCGGAGAGTCGTCGATGCCATATTCTTCACTCGATGAGACACGCCGGGCCAGTTCATTCAAATCCTGTTCATCCCGGAACTCCTCATCCTGACTCAATTGAACGGCCGGTCGTGGTCGATCAGGACTCAGTCGCACCACTTCATTGCTGTACAGCTCGAATGGTTCAAATTGCAGGCCACCGGTTGGAATCTCATCCGGCTCGGCTCCCGCTACCTCATCCGATTGGGTATTGTCCGGTCGCGTCTCGGCTCCAGGTTCGACTGCAACCGGAGCAATATGGACGCTGCCGCGTACAACGTGCACTTCGGTTTGATCGCCGATGGCCGATATACGGAACGTGGTTCCGCGCACACCCGCAATAACAGTGGGCGTTTGAACGGTGAATTCGGTTTCGGCATCCATCCGGGCGATAACATTCAAAACGCTGCCCCGATCCAGCCTGGACGCGGTTACATCCTGATTGGCTGCCGGGTCGGCCAGTTTTTCCAGATGAAGTGCGCTGTTCTCTTTGAGCCGCATCAGAAATCCGCCCGGCAAAGCCAGATCGGTCTCTGCTCCATTCCAGGTCAGTACCCAGTTATTCACCGGGATTTGATCGCCTTTCTGGATTGATTTCACCTGATCGGTGGGCCACTGATTTGTTTCCCGGTATTGCCTGTATATCTCGGGTGTTAACTGGTAGGCTTTTCCGTCAGTGTGCAATACAACTGCGGAGGAAGGCTGTCGGGGGTTTATCTGAGTGTTTGTGAAGAAATAGACGCCGACTATACCGGATACCAGAAACAATGCAGCGGCCGCCGCCAGTAGCACGCGCATGACACGCGATGGACGGGCGGGCATTGAACGCACATTGGAAGCCGAATCCCCTTCATCCAGACCGATATCATGCGCGGACACAACCACCCGCGGCGTAGACTGCAACCACTGCGGATCAAAATCCGGTAACGGCCGCTGTACGCCA
>JAGRMX010000360.1 GCA_020441025.1 Leptospiraceae bacterium | reverse complement strand
TTGCACTCATTTGTAGTCGGGCAGACGATTCTTTTTGTAGTCGTTCGCCGATTTAAGAGCTCATAGTTTTGAGATGACTCCTGAGTGACATACGACAAATCCGCTTCAGTCCGTATTTATCGGGTAACCTGGATCGGTATCCACATGAACAACTGTTCCCTGTCGCAAGCGCAACGGTCTGCCGTTCGGATCGAACAGACGGCGAGGCGAAAACGCTTCCGGCTGCGGTCCGACGGAGCGCAGCAGTTCCAATTTCATTTTCGCTTCCATGATATCAGGTATATGGCCGTATGGCACCCACCACATGACCATGCTATCCATTATCATGGGTTCGAACCATTGTCGTCGCAGACGCATGGATTCCTGATGCTCGGAACGATATACGTAATCGAACAACACTTCGATGTTTTGCCATACGGATAGATTTACCAGCATGCGCTCATCGTCATAAGCGCGGATGCCCAGAGAATCACCGTCACTGGTTTGCATGCGCCAGACGAAGCCCGGTGCCGCGTCCGCGATGGCGTTGACCCGGTCTATCCGGGCGACAAATTCGGCCATGCGCGGATCTTCAAGCGGCGCTATCATCCGGGAGATATTGAATTCAGCCAGATGATGTGAAAGCGACATATACGAATTCCTTTTTCGAGCCCGAATGAAAATGCCATGGTGTTGGATGAGTGAAAGGTTAATTCTTGACTCAGGGCAGTCCAGCAGTAATGCATTATTGCGCGTGAATAGATTCACGAACGCGAAATGCGATCAATGTGGCAAAGACAAGCAGAGCGATCATCAGATAAATGGACGTCAGCCAGTTACCGACCATGCCTTTTATGGCTTCCATGGCCAGAACCACGGCCACACCGCCCGCATTGCCGGTAAGCATCAGTATACCCGTCGCGGCTCCGGCATGCGCGGCACCCGCATGCTCTTCGGTCATGGCGAATAATAGAGCATAGCCAGGCAAAAAACAGAATCCGGTAATCCCGCCCAGTACGAGTAGCATGCTAAACCTTTCGGCCGTACATAACGGATATACAAAAAACAGACTGGCTACCGCACAGAGAATCAGAAACGGTTTGCGCCTGCGCACAAAATCGGAAAGTGCGGGCACAATGGCGGAGCCGACAATCCCGCCCACAATCAACATACCGCCCGCCAGGCCGGCGGTTTCCGCGTCAATAGAGCGTTCGGCCAGCATGGGTTCCAGAAATGTAGTCAGGCCGTTAAAAAAGCCCAGCTCCAGAAATGATATGACGAACAGCGCGGCTAAATTCGAGTTTTGAATCAATGTTTTGAATGATACCGGCTCGTTTTCACCGGCATGCGATTCCAGATTGGTTTCATTTTCTTTAACCGTGAGCAAGAAGAAGAGAGCCGCAAGCAAGGCAACGACGGCGAATACAATCATGGCGAATTGTAAATTATATGTATCAACCAGAGCCGGGGTGATCGCCAGTGCCAATGCCATGCCGAGAAACATTCCGATGGTACCGATACCGGTAGTGAGTCCGTGCTTTTCTTCCTCGAACCAGTCGGCCACCAGTTTGGAAATTCCGTTTACGATATAGGGTTGTGCAACTGCGATGCCGGTCTGGCCGATTAAAAGCGCGTAAAAATTCGAATCGTATATACGCACGCAGGCGAAAATCGCCATGATCACGGCACCCGCGCCCACTGTTACTCGATAGCCGCGACGGTCCACCTGAGCGCCGGCATGCAACGACAGGATTACATAAAGCAGTGGAAATACCAGAGTCAGGCTCACGGCCATGAATTCGCTGACTTCATAGCGATCCTGGAGCATGGAAATCAACGGCGCAAAATTCAACCAGAGCATCTGGCTGACGCCCGCCACAGCCGTATAGGCCAACAGGACGACCCACCGCCGTGTGGAACTATGCAATGATGGATTGGTGGTTGCCATGTTATTTTTTTGCATTTTACCGAACTTTTTCTATTGTGAAGAACTCGATTCAAAGTGTCGGCTGAAATTCAGGTAATCTCCGCAGGCCTGGAAATATATGGTCCTGATGACAGATTGGAATCATACCTGGCAGGCCGTCAAGGCTTCGCAAGTTATATATTTTATAAACAAATTGCCGTCATGAAATCGAAATGAGTGCGGCCATTTCAGGCGACTTAAGCTGTAACGAAATCAGGAGATTTTAGCATGTGGAATCTGCATGCCGTATATGACGGATTGCAGACATTGGTCGAAAACCGGCGCAGGGTTTCAATTGATTGAATGTGGTTTGCCCTTTATAACGGCCTTTTTATGTCCGATGACTCACATGCGTCGGATATATGTTGATTTTTTGGTGTTGAATTGTATTCGAGTGTTAGAGTTAGACCGGCTTAAGCTAAGCCTGACAGGAGATCGAAAGGGTGATGAAAACTATGATTCAACGCAGAATGATATTGATTGCATGCCTATGTATTGCCGTTATTGCCATATTTTCTTTGTGCGGTACTCAGCCCCGGGTGTGCACAACGATGGGCTGTGTGCCCGGAGTACAGGTAAAAATCATCGATCCGGAATGGAAAGCCGCGCCCGTAGTGAATGTGCTGATCATTGCAGATGGGCGCGAAATTCGCGATCGCGATTGCGAGCATACGCCCGGCGTGGAAGAGGAACACGAGCATACAGTCAGCTTTTCGGGCGGTGCCTGTAGTGTTCGCATTGAAGACCGGGGTCAACCCGTTAAAAATATGCGCGTCACCGTTCGTTGGGATGGCGGCGAAGTCACCCGTGATTTTCAACCGGAGTATGTCATGCATTATCCCAATGGACCGGATTGTCCCGGCGCCTGCAAACAGGCGGTTGTGGAAATGCGATTGTAAGCGCATGGATCCGAGTGTGCCCGCTTTGCGCTCGATGAACCCTCGCATCAAAAGCGCTGTGTATGCTCTGCCGTTAGTTTTTATCCTGCATAATCTGGAAGAATTAATCGGCATGGCGAGTTGGACGGAGCGAATTCCGGCAGCCATACATCCGCATGTAACTACTCTTCAATTTGCTATTGCGATAACGTTGTTCAGCCTGCTCGGATTGGTTACGGTATTCGGGTCGCCGCGATTGATAAATTCGGTATGGCATGAGCGCATTCTAATCGCTTTTGCCGGAATGCTGTGGTTGAATGTATTTCTTCCGCATGTTCTGGCGACGATTGTATTTCAAATGTACGCCCCGGGTGTATTTACCGCGGTGCTTTTAAATCTACCGCTTACATCGTTCATTTTATGGAGCATGTATCGGAATGGGCGGCATTCTGTTATGTCGTTGTTTTTGCTGATTGCTTCGGGCGGTGCGATAGGTGCGGGATTGGCTGTGATCTTTTTGCGCATTGGGGGATGGGCCGCGTCGTTTTTTTGGACGGGCGCTTGCGTCGAATCGCTGCTTGCAGTTGTGTGAATAACGCGATCCGGCAATAACAGGCCGAAGACTTGGAAATTTGATCGTATTTGAAAACGCGTACTTTGATCGCTTGTTGGGAGATATCAAAGACAGGTTAATTTATCAGTCAATGAGCAATCTTTCTTGACTGTAAACATTCTATATAAAAGCTTTTTCCATGAAATTCGCCTGTCTGTTGCTATCCTTTTGATTTGTGCTTTCACAATTACCTGCACCAAACGCTATTTCGGCGTTCAGGAGGGAACGCCACCGGATGAGCTGGTTTCTGTCTGGCGGGATTGGCCTATCCATATTGACGAGATCAACGGTGAAAGTGGATATCCGACCATGCAGTTGACTAAAGTGCCCCTGTATACTATGCCGGGAACAATTAAGATCATAGCTTACTATGGAGAAGGTTCGGTTCGAACCAACCCGATTACGGTAACATTTGAGGCGCAGCCCGGCGATGTCTGGTTACTGTGTTCGGAAATTCAGGGCAACTACTGGCGTCCGGTAATTACTCAGGATCGGGGAGAGTGTCCTTTGCTTCGTTTTCACGAGACGCGTGCGTCAGTGTATGGGGAGCCAATGGAGTTTGATCCGGAATACAAACCAATTGATTGAGCGGGGTTATTATTA
>JAGRMX010000035.1 GCA_020441025.1 Leptospiraceae bacterium | reverse complement strand
TTTCATAAATACGCTTGGTCTTTATTTGCATTTGTTTATAAAATCCGAAAGCCGGACCTCTGTATGCTATGGTACAGATACACAGGATCGTTTGAATTTTACGGAAGTTTGAAAGCGGACTGCTTCACTGTCCAATGAAAAAATAAGCGATTCTATACAGGTGCTTTTGTGATGGGCCGGAGCAACCCGGCCGGGGAAGTATGCCGTTCCATCCGGGCTCGACTCAGGGGATCAGATCTCGGGCAATCAATTCGGATGCCAGGTATTCACCGATGCAACGGTTGCCAACCGCATTCAAATGGATTGTATCGGCATGAATCGCTCCGTTTTTCTCACGGCAACTGTGAATTTGCTCGCGCAAATCAATGGCTGGAAGGTCGGCCTGTGAAGCTCTCTGGATTGCCTGAGTATGTAGATACTCGTATGGATACTCGTGAAGCAGATTGATTTCGTTGTTTTGTTTATCCTTCAAGAATGGGAAGATCAAAACAAGAGTCTGGAATGAGTCCTGACGGGAAAGATCGGACAACTCCTTAAGGCTTTGTGAGACCGTGTCCTGATATAAGATGGCGTATTCTCCGGCTTGTTGCAGTCGGTCTTCAATATCGGAATCAGTTGAGAGAAAGGAATAACAAAATCTGTAGAGATCCGAATGTGTGAATAGAAAGGAGCTGAATCCGGTCTGCCATTGCCTCGTTTCCACAGCCTTTTCCAGCAGACTGAACAGAGGGTATGGATATTCTTTGAAGCTATCATTTAACACATACGCCAGTATTACCATGTCCGGCTTTAATTCATCTTTGAGAGTTTTCAGCAATTCGACTTCCATCAGCGTATTGTAGCTGGAAACTCCCGCATTGTACACTACAACATTGTGACCCTTTTGATTTAGCTCCGATTCAAGAACATGCGCGTAATTATTCGTATAGGGACCGTTCCAATCGGGATGTCCGTCCGTAACACTGTCTCCAATGATTACGATTCTATATTTATCACGATCATCAGTCGGATTCCAATTATCGTCACGAAATCCAAAATTATTTCGATTGTCGGAATTCGGCACAGGTGTATAGCCGAGGCGCGGGTTTGGGGATAGTCGCATTGATTCTGTTTCAATGGCTATGTATTCCGGAGCTATACCCAGTAGGCGAACGGTAATTTCGAGCGCTCCGAAAAAGAAGCAAATTATAAATATACTGTAAATAGCGTAAAAAAGGATCCTTCTTTGCATAATGTAAAACCTGGACAGTCTTATCGTTGGTCGATTCTAAGTGAATTAACGATGATCGGTTACGCCGCGCTTGCTGCTTTTGAAAAAATCGATTATCTGCCGTACTTCTTTGCCCGGCCCGGATTGTTCCAGCTCTTCAACGGCCTGAGTGGTGCGCTTCCCGCTTTGAAAAATAAGTTTGTATGCCGCTTTAATTTCGGAGCGCACATCCGGAGCTATTCCGGCGCGTTTCAGTCCGACCGTGTTTAAGCCGATCAAAGTAGATGGATTGCCATCCGCGGTAGAATAGGGCGGTACGTCCTGTACGATTTTGGAGCAGCCCGCCACCATGGCATAGTCGCCTATGCGACAGAATTGGTGGATGGCCACCAGCCCGGATACGAATACAAAATTTTCTAAAGTAACGTGACCGGCCAGCACGGTCCCATGGGTGATGACGTTGTGATCTCCAAGGATGCAATCGTGGCCGGCATGCGCGTTACCCATGAAGTAATTATGATTCCCGATTTTCGTCGGTGAATCCGGCTTGGAACCGCGGTGAATGTTGCTGTATTCTTTGAACGTGTTGTTATCGCCTATAATCGTCTCGGTGGGAATTGACATGTCCATGCTCAGATGTTGCGGATCAACACCGATTACGGCGCCGTGGCAGAAATGATTATTGGCACCGATTCGAACGCCGGGGCGAACTACGCAGGCGCTGTCGAACACGCAGCCCTCTCCGATAATCGTATTGCCGGATATCAGGCAATACGGACCGATTTTAACTGAAGGGTGAATCCGGGCCCCATCTTCAATAATTGCGGTTGGATGTATGGACATGGTTCTTATCTGGCGAGGGCGGCTGAATTGGCAATTCATAATTCCACCCGGATTCCGGCTGAGCAGGTTTTGTCGGGCATTGCCATCGGGACGCATGCGCAGAGTGCCGCGATGATCGCGTGGAAGGGCGGGAAAGACGAAATGCCGCGTATAATAAATGATGTTCGGTAATTGGACGAACTCAATTGCAAATGGTCGATACCGGGGCGATGACCGTTTGCAAATGGCCCGCTCTCAATGCGGGTCCATTTCCCGATTTAAAACCCTGCAACGGCGGTAGTACAGTCGGGCCGTATCATCTCCGGGATTTTCACGCAGTACGTTCTCCATGCACTTCAGCGCGTTCTCGAAATCGCTTTCAAAGAAAAATCGCACTCCCTGTTCAAATTCCAATCGCGTGGCTTCCCGTAGATCGATCATGACTTCCGAAATGCCTTCGAAAACTTCATAAACCTGCACAACGTTAGATTTGCCGATTACCCGCACGCGGTCGATAAAACGCATCCGATAGCGATCTTTCTCGCGTAAATGGTCGCGCACATCTTCGCTGATCAGTATCGATGCGCCATAGGTGCGCGTCAGTCGTTCAATGCGAGCCGCAAGGTTCACGGCGTCCGATATGACCGTCGATTCGAGTCGGTCGCTGGAACCGATCGTGCCCAGCATCAGCGGTCCCATGTGAATGCCGATGCCCACGCGGATGGGATCGGATTGATGATCCATGCGGTAATGATTATAGCGCCGAATCTCTTCCTGCATTTCAATGGCGCCGTGTAAAGCGTCATCCGGGCAGCGCGGGAACAATCCCATGATGGCATCGCCGATGTACTTGTCAATAAAGCCATGATTCTTGCGCACAATGGGAGTCATGCGACTGAGGTACGAATTCAGAAATTGAAAGTTTTCCGCCGGCGACATCTGCTCGGATAAGGTCGTAAAAGCGTGTATGTCCGAAAACATAACGCTCATTTCTTTTAAAACCTGATCGCCCAGCTGAATGTCGGTAATGTCCCGCTTATTCAAATGTTCCAGGAATTCCACCGGAACGAATCTCGAATACGCCTGATTCGTATGAGTCAACTTATCCGTGAGCCGATTGATGGCCTTGAATGCTCCGGTAAAGATGCGCGCCAGCAGATACGATTGGGCGAACATGAATAAAAACAGTCCGAAGGGTGCGTAGTATCCGGTGTTCAGTTTATTGGAAGCGTACAGAATATCATTGATGGAGGCCACAGCGAGTATGACTCCCCCGATGGCCGCCGGGATGGCGCCGGTACGGTGTTGAATGATGGCGATGATTAATAATACGGAAAAATAAATGATAATCGCGTAAATTCCGGATTGGATATAGGGCAACAATCCGGTAAAGAACGTGGGACTGCCCAGCAGTACCGGCAGGCCGGCGCCCACACCATAGACCAGAAACGCAAGATTGATGGGATGTTTCCACTTATGCGAGAATGTTTCCGAAAGGAAAAAGCTCAATAAAGGTATCGGGATTACAAACGACAGGTACTCCAGTCTTATATGCGTATAGTAATCGACATTCGGGAAGATGAGCGCCAGCAGATATTCACCGGTTGTCAATACGCGCACAACAATCAGCAGACAGAAGAGCGCAAAATACAGCGAGGCCAGATCGCGATGCCGGTTTAAGAACAATCCGAGGTGATACAAACCCATCAACAAAATGCTGCCGAATAAAAAGGCGTCCCATACTAAAGAAATGTCTTTCTGAGTTTCGACCGATTCGTAATCTCCGAATACGATCGGACGGCGAATGCCGCCGGATGAGTGGTGAAAATTGGAAACATGCGCAACCAGATCGACTTCGCCGTCCACAGCCCGAAGGCGATACACTCGCGAGCGATACAACGGGACTTCCGCGGCCGCTTCGGTTGCGATTTCTCCTACGGCGCCGATAAAATGGCCGTTGGCATACAGGCGATACGCACTGCCGACATAACCGACTTTTAAGCCATACCATTGCTTGCTGTTCGCATCAGCGGGCAGACGAATGCGCAGGCGATAGCTGCCATAGCCGTGTCCGCTCATGGCTGCATTGCTATCGGTCGTTGAAATGGGAAAACCATTCCAGGCCGTGGGTACGTTCAGAAAACCGGGCGGGGGCGATTCGGAAGGAACTTCGGGATCAATCCAGCGGTCGGGATAGAAAGCCCAGGGCCCATTCAAGACCGTGGCTAATTCCGATTCGGGCGGGCTGACGAACAGACCCCGGTCCGCAAAATCGATCCGGGTTGTGCGCGCGCATGCGGCCAGCAACCCTATCAGGATAGTACCCACCAGCCAGATTATTAGCCGGTTCCGGCGCCGTTGCTTTGCGACGGAAACGCCTGTTGCTGGTAAGTCTATCCGCATTAAACCTCAGGGGGCATCCCACCCGGAAGAACTCCCGGTAAAACTGGGAGCGGCGGGCATCATGTAAAGGCGATTTTGTGAGGTACCTGTCCGGATGCACCCGGTTTTTTATTTATATCGATAGTTTGAAAAAAATGCATTTGGTTATGTCCGCGGGCCCGGGCGGCATACAGAGCCAGATCCGCATGGTGCAGCAGGGTCCGGGGATCGGCACCATCGCCGGGGTGTACGCTGATACCAACGCAAATGCCGACTGTAATGGAATGTTCTCCAACGGTGAACGGTTTTTTAATGGAGCCGATGATTCGTTCGGCTACGTCTTGAGCGGATTCCGACTCCGGATCGGCATTCAACAGCAGGGCAAACTCATCCCCGCCCATGCGCGCCAGCAGATCGTTTTCACGTAAAACACTCTTCAGTCGTAGAGCGACTTCTTTGAGCAGTTCATCGCCGGCGGCGTGACCGTAAGTGTCGTTCACCTGTTTGAAACCGTTTAAGTCCATATAGAAAATCGAGAATCGTTCGGCCTGAGCCGCGTCCGGCTTCAGTCGATCGTCAAGTTTTTGCAAAAAGAAATCGCGATTGGGCAGGCCGGTAAGATAATCATGAAAGGCCTTATGCGTAATCATGTCCTGATAATTTTTGCGCTCGGTAATATCGCGATAAATCCACATGTGTCCGCGATACTCGCCTTCAAAAAAGATGGGAATGTAATCCCGTTCCAGTGCCTTGCCCCGAACCGTCAGCAGCTCCTCTGCGAGGCTTTTTTTCTGATGAACGAGTAATTCGTCGATTCGATTTACAAAGTCCTCGGGGTCCAGAAACAGATGGCGCGCCTGCTCGGCGGCCCGGGAGCAATCCACGCCTATCAACATTTCCGGTCGCGCCGGTATGCCGAATACGTCGCAAAATTTCTGGTTCACGAGCAATATTTTGCGATGCTCATCCTCAACCAGAATAGCGGCGTCAAAATTCATTATCAAATTTTTCAGACGAGCATGATTGACATGCAAACCGCGCTGGAGTTCACGCAACTGCGTGATGTCCCTTTGCGTGCCGATCATCCGGCGAGGGCGTCGGCGCTCGTCCCATTCAATTACCTTACCCCGATCCTGTATCCAGCGATATTCGCCGGTTTCATTCTGCATGCGATACGTGGCATTGTATATGTCATTCTGATTACGTAGATGACGCCAGAGAGCCTGCCGCGCTTCGAATCGATCTTCCGGATGAATTAAATGCACCATCAGTCGTGCGTCGGGAGTAAATGAATCTCTCTGAAATCCGAATATTTCGTGCCAGCGATCGTTCAAATACAGTTCCCCGGTAATAAAGTCCAGGTCCCATAAACCTTCGTCCATGGCATCAAGGGCGAATCGGTAGCGTCGTTCCGTGCGTTTGATTGCCGTCACATCGCTGAAGGTGCTGATCACTCCGGTCAGGTGTCTTCGCAGGTTATCATAAACGGGACTGCTGTTAATGTTGATCCATACCCGGCTACCGTCGGGCCGATGCACGCCCATCAGCACGTTGCGTTGTTCCTTTCCGGTGCGCAGGGCTACCATGGCGGGGTGATTTTCACCGGGAAATTCGGTGCCGTCTTCATGTACGGCGCGCCAGTTGGGGTCGATCGAACGCAGGCCGGTCAATTGCGCGCGGGATAAGCCCAGAATTTCTTCCGCCCGGGGATTGCAGACTTTAATGCGCCCATCCGTATCCTGCATCACAAGTCCTTCCGGCATGGCCTGAATCAGATTGGCGTAGTCTTCAAACAGGGAACTTGTTGTGAGCATTCTGGTCTCCATCTGCATAATAGGACGGAGATCGACGGGTGCTATCAGGTGTTTTTAGAATCATTTAATGCTAAGCTTACCAAAAACTTAACATAATGAGGTTCTGTCCAGGCCCGGCCCGGCATCTTGCCCGGGCAGAATTCTTAGAACTCATTTCAAAACTATGACTTCTTATATCAGCTCACCGGATGGAGCCAGACGCAGCACTTGACTTTTTTTTGAGCCGGGAATAGACACGCCCCCTTCCAGAATACGACGTAATTCCAGACGGGCGCGATGCATGCGGGTCCGCAGTGTACCCGGACGTATTCCCAGGATCTCCGCTATGGCCCCATTGTCCAGGTGATCAAACTCGGATAAGATCAGTATGCTGCGCGGGGCGGGCTTCATGCGCTGCAGCGCCAGGGTGATGACCAGTTCCCGGCATTGTTCCTCGCACAATTTATCCGGGTCCTGGTGACTGAATAATGCCGGTGGTAACCGCCCGGAACTTTCTTCCGGTCGATCCAGTTCTTCGTCATAGGCGGCATGGTCGCATTTTTTGCGACGTTCAATGCGCATTCTGCGGCAAACACGTAAGGCAATCGTATATACCCAGGTAAACAATCGAGAGTGACCGCCGAAGCGATGTATGGAGTTGTCCACCTGGATGAGAATTTCCTGCAGAGCATCCTGCGCGTCGTCGCTGTTTCCCAGCCAGCGATATGCCAGAGCAAAAATCCGCCTGCCATACTCCTTCTCGAATAAAGCCATTCCCGTTTGGCTATCCAGAGCCCGGTAGGCCCGCAGAATTCGTGTTTCGATTGCGTCGAGGGAGTCGGTTACGGTTTCATTGGGTCTATTCATACGCGGTGCGGGTAGAAATATAAATCACTAATGTACGTCACCTTTTATTATAATCATTCACTGAAGTTCTGTCCGATCAATAATGCGCTATCTTCCAAAAAAAATGTGCCAACCGAGAGCCGATTTTAAAAAAAAATGTAACGAATACGCCGGGTCGAACACGTACCGGAAAAAGAAGCCGGTTCTTGTAACCAGGCAAGGAGCCAAATATGAAAATGCTGTTTAAAACGAAAAATCAAGTGGTGCCACTCATTGCCCGGCTGGGTCTGGGGATTGTTATGTTTCCGCACGGCGCTCAGAAAATGCTGGGTTGGTTCGGTGGATACGGATTCACGGGTACCATGGGTTATTTTACCGACACGGTAGGACTGCCGGCGTTGATCGCCTTTCTCGTAATTTTTTGTGAGTTTTTCGGTTCCATTGGATTGATTACCGGTTTATTGACCCGTCTGTCCGCCGTAGGAATAGCCTGCGTAATGCTGGGCGCCGCTTTGATGGTACATTTACCCAACGGATTCTTTATGAATTGGTCGGGACAACAGGCCGGCGAAGGCTTTGAATATCATCTGTTGGCGCTTACGCTGTGTGTGATAGCTTTCATCAAGGGCGGAGGACTGTTCTCCCTCGATCGGATGATTGCCGGGCGCGAGTAAGATGTGATTTCGAGAAGTCGTTCGAAATCGTTCGGGTGCGGTTTAGAAGTGAAGAAACCGGTTGCTGAAAATGTTCTGAAGCAAGCATCGTCCCATCGGGGCGATGTGAGCGGATGAAACTTTCTGCGAACGGAAGTTTCATCTGCCCGTTGCTCCGGGCGATCGCGGCTGGATTGGAGACAGGACTTTTTACGAACGGAAAGTTTGTCCGGGTATTTTCAGCGATCCCTCCGGGCGAATCAATCGACCGCCTTCCAGGATTGGTTACATCTGGCAGGTACGGGTTCGCCGATTACATCGCATGTAAAGTATACGTCGATCAGATAGTTGTGTTCATACATGCAGCGCATATCCTGTCACTGCTCTGGCGGAAGCTCTGGGTAATGTATGCCCGGGAAAAAGAAACCGTCGCGCTCATGCAAAACAATCTCAAGCGATTCCGGAGCAAGCATACTGCCTCCCTGGAATCAATGAAGGCGGCCATTGAAGAGCAGTTTAACGATTGGAAGCTCAGTAAGGCCGAAAGCAGCGTGGCCCGGCAACTGATTCTGGGTTATTCGTTTCAGCGCATCGCCAGTGCGAATGGCAAGAGCGTGAAAACCATTCAGAATCACGCTACATCTATTTACAACAAGGCCATGGTCAATGGACGTTCGGACCTGGCGGCTTTCTTTCTGTGTGACCTGTTTGAAGATTAGCAGGACACTTTTTCAGCAGCCTGCCGGGCGTGAATTTCAGCGTACGAGTCTGCCGGTGGTCACTGGATGCCGCCTGGCACGCCCCCGCCTGGCATGGGGCCGGCATCCAGCAAGCGTTCCCGGGGTTCATACAGATCGGCCAGGTAGATGGAATTGATGCGCATCAACTGGTCGTTGCGTTGAATAATGTAATCGCTGTAACCCACGCGGCCCAGTATGGACACATGAATGTTGCTCTGGCCCGTCAACTGTCCGGTGGATTGGACCTGTAAATCCAATTCGCAGGCGAAGTCCGGATCAAGGTCTTCTGGAATGCTTTCCGGAAAGCCGGTGGCCTGCCAATTCAGAATATCGCCCAACAATGCCTCAAAGGTTTCTTTCTGGGCGATGGTAGGCAAAGGTAGAATCATTTGCCACTCATTGGCCCGCCGGGCAATTTCCACTTCCAGGTCCCGCGTGGGCATGTCGGCTTTCAGTCCCTGTATGGTGTCCAGACTCAGAGCCGGCAGCACATTGCGACTGCGGAAATACTCTTTTTCACCCGAGCCCACAAAGCTGCGCGGATTGGCTTCAACCAGAAAGACCTCGTCTTCCTCGTTCATGCGCACATACGATTGATTTCCGCGGGTGGAGGATCGACCCACATATATGTTTTCTACCCGGCGACCGCCTTCCAGTTGGAAAGATAACTGCAGGCCGGTATATTGGCCGCGGGTATCCAATCCCATGCCCAGATCTCGATCTTTTTCCGGTGTGCGATCGAGAGCAAAGTAATCGCGCATGCGCTTGAGACCGTCGAACAGAATGCGCACACGTTCATGATCGGCGCTGTAGGTCTGCCGTTCTCCGTTTGCGTCAATAATGGTCAACTTCCAGTTGTACTGTGCGGGAACGCGCGTGATGATGGAATCCAGCCAGCTCTCTTCCGCCATATTGCCCTCGGGTTGCTGCCAGAGATTTTCGGGCAGTTCGTCGCCGCGTTCCAGTATCACGCGACCGCCGGCATAATCCGGATCGCTGATTTCAATTCGCTCCACATCCTCTTCTTCCACGTTCAGCAGAACATCGGCTCCGGAATAACCCGAGCGCAGGAATTGCAGATTCAGCGGATTGTGCTGTATGAATAACACCAACAGCAGAAAAGCATTCACTCCGGCGAGACTCAGGACCGGTCGCTTGCGAAACAGGGTCAGGATTGCGTTCATCCGTTGGAACCTCCTGCGGATTCCACACCCCGGCGGCGATTGCGACTGACCAGTCGCAGCATACCATACGCCGCCAGCAACACCGGCAGTGCGAATATATGAAACACCGTGAACAGGAAGCGCAGTATGGAACTCTGTAGCACAATGCGCGCCGGACTGGATACGCGGGAACGGGCGGCAATCAAATCCGTATCGCCTTCCATCTGTTCCAGCAGATTCATTAAAAAGGCCGAGTTCACGCGGAAGAATTCAAAGTTGGGCATGGGAATGTAATAGCGGTCTCCCATCATTAAATCGGTGATCATGTACGGCGTGGCGATAACCGCGAGTTTAGAAAGCGTATCGCCCACCTGGCCTTCGCGAAAATCGGCGGGCGGATCGCCCGGATTGCCTTCTTCATCGATAGTACCGGGCAGCGTATCGCGGGTAAAAGCGCTGTGAAATTTGCCGCTGGCCAATACCGCTACCGGACGCGGAGTGTTGACCGGTTCGCCGGCGTCAATCCCTTCCACATTATTTATGCTGCCGTAATCCATTGCGGTAGTATCCCGTAACAGGGCCACACCGGAAGTTTGCACCAGCGTTTCAAAATTCACATTCGGTTGGGCGGCGTCGCGCACATCCAGCGTCGAGGTCCAGGGAAATACCAGTATGTCAAAGCCGCTCATGGCCGGATCATTACTTACCAGGTTGCCATCTTCCCGCGTGTAGCCCGCCCAGCCCATATACGGTTGCGGCCGCGGAGTACGGAAGAGGGGATCATTGATCAGTAAACCCTGTTCGGGTTCGATTACCAGGTTGCCGTTTAGCAGAATGCCGTATTGACCCAGCCAGGTGTTCAATCTATGTAAGTCTTCGTAGGCCGGTTGGGCGAATCCCATACTGGCACCGCCGAATTGCTGCATGCCGCCGCCGCTGTTCAACTGAAAGTCAACGCCACGCAACATCAGAATCAGATTGCCGCCGCGCATCAGGAATTGGTCGAGATGATAGAATTCAATTTCTTCCAGTCGGGGCATGCCCGTGAGAAACACGGTTTCCACCGTGGAGGGAATCGGCCTGGTCAAATTGATTTGTTCCAGTTGGCCTTTTTCTTCCGTTACCAATTGTTGAAAAACGGAAATGTTATCTTTGGTGGGCGGTTGTCCACGTTGCAACGGATAGGCGGTCATGGAGCCGGGCGCTTCGACAAAGGCGATGCCGCTTTCGTCGCTATCGCGATTCAATCGTTTAATTTCTTTAAGTATGCGATATTCCAGGTCGGTGACCAGTCCGCGCTGGCTTAACAATTCAACTATGGTAGAGTCTTCACCCAGTTGCATATAGACGCCGAAATACAACAGGCTGACTTTAGCTTCTACATCGTCGCGTTGTTCCAGGGCCTCGCCCCGGATGCCGCGTTCTTCGGCCTGCTGGCGCAACTCGGGCGTGTCCGGGTCGATGATGGCCAACTGCACGCGGTCGCCGCCCACCCGGTCGATGGCGTTCAGAGTGGCGTACAACGGTTCCAGCAGGGCCAGATATTCCCCGGGCATATTGCGGGAAATGTACGCCTCAATCAACAACGGATTGTTCAGTTTTTCGAGCACGATTTCCGTACTGTCCGAAACCGAATTCTTGCCGTCGCGACTCCAGTCGAGCTGAGCGCGAAATCCGGCCACCACCGCGTTCAACAGAATAAATACGAGCACCACATTCCAGAACTGGAAATTAAATATTATCGAACGGCCTTTAAGCTTTTCAAACTGAAATGTAAACACGTTGGCCAGCGAAGAGAATACGCCCGTGACGAGGCCGATCAAGGAAAGCTGATTGCGCAGTATGAATACGTTAAAAATCAACATCAACGCAATGAAGCTCGCGTAGTAAAACACATCGCCCAGACTTAATAGACCTATGGAAAAAGTATTATAATGATAGCTCAACGAAAGGAAGCCGACCAGCGGTCGCCAGCTATCGGGAAAGTGCTGGCTGGCCACGAAGAAATTAATAACGAAGAAAATCAGACTGATCAGAAATGTAAGAATAAACGAAACGATCTGCTCTTCGGTTAATGCGGAAATGGTCATGCCCAGCGCTACGTACGCGCCGGCCATCAATCCCGCGCCCAGCCACATGGTAATGGTAGTGCCCCAGTCGAAATTATCGCCGATAATCCACACTGACAGCGCCAGCGGAATAGACGCCAGAATGAGAATGCATACGTACGTCCAGGAAGCCAGAAATTTGGCCATCACCAGGTCTACATCGGTTAGCGGTAATGTGCGCAGCAATTCGATGGTGCCGGATTTTTTTTCCTCGGCCCAGATGCGCATGGTAATGGCCGGCACAAGAATGGCGAAGGTCAGGGGCAGGATGGTCATGTAACCCTGGATGCTGGCCTGACCGCCGTCCCAGAAACCGGATACCACCTGAAAGAAACCGAAATCGACACCGACGAAAAACAAAACAAAATTCAGAATCAGGCAGACCACGGCGAAAACATAGCCGATGGCCGTATTGAAGTAATTGCTCAATTCACGAAAGTAAACGTATTTCCATTCTTTCTGTAACATGTCGATTGTGGTAAACGCGACGGGCCTAACGCGTAAATTCTTGAAATACCTCTTGTAAGGAGCGCGTGGCGGGCGCCAGTTCGCGCACCTCCCAGTTCAATTGAGCCAATTCGCGAAATAATTTTTCGGGCGCGCTCTCGGTTAATTCGCATTCATACAACGCATAACCTTCCGGTTGGTCGTCCATATCCTGCTTTACCGCGCGGCAACTGGTGACCAGGGGCAGTTTTTCCAGGGTGGCGGCCACGTTTTCACCGCGCACCGATATGCGACATTGATTCACGCCGATGTTACGCAGAACATGGGCCGACTCGTCCGCCACAATGCGCCCGCGATTGATGATGATTACGCGATCGCAGATATCTTCCACTTCTTGCAGAATATGCGTGGAGAGCACTACCGTCGCTTTGCTGCCCAGGTTCTTAATAATAGAGCGAATATGAATAATCTGATTGGGGTCCAGACCCGAAGTCGGTTCGTCCAGAATGATTACATCCGGGTTGTGGATAAGGGTGGCGGCCAGGGCCGCGCGCTGGCGAAAGCCTTTGGACAGAATGCCCAGCGGCGAATACAGGTGCGAACCGAGCTCAAGGGCTTCGATCATTTCGGCGGCGCGCTTGCTCAGTTCATTCGTTGCCAATCCGCGCACCTGGCCCATGAAGGCCAGATATTCCGAGACCAGCATTTCCGGATACAAAGGCGTGCTCTCGGGCAGGTAGCCGATGTGCCGTTGCATTTCCACCCGGCTGGCGTCGTCCGTGATGGGCGTGTTGTTAATGGCGATTTGGCCGTCGGTGGGTTCCAGATACCCGGTGATCAGCCGCATGGTGGTGGTTTTGCCCGCTCCGTTGGGCCCCAGCAGTGCGGTAATGCCCGAATCCCGGTCGATGCTGAAGTTGATGCCATCGACAGCGGTGAAATCGCCGAAGTCTTTGCGCAGGTTGGCAACCTGAATCATTGCGGACAGCTCAAGAATAATTGCCGTGCCTGGCAATTCAATTTTTCAATCGGAACAAAATAGACCGGCTCAATATTTACTTGTAACGTAAGTATGCGTGCATAATTTTCGATTGCCGATTTTAGCGGCCTGTTCATACATTCGGTGCCGTCTGCGTTGCGCGCATGGCCCTGTACGTAAGTAGATTGTAACGAAGTAATTTCCGTACCCTGATTTTGATGAAGATCGCCAAACAATCACCCGCACCAGGCGGTCAGACCTATAAAATACGTGAACCGTTTTCCGCAACGGTCGTTTCCGTCGAGCGCATCTCGGCCGCGGACAGCACGGAAGATATCCGCCATATTATTATGGATATTACCGGGAGTAACCTGCACTATGTGGAGGGCCAATCCGTAGGAGTGATTCCACCCGGCAGCATGCCGGAAGGCAAGCCGCACAAACTGCGGTTGTATTCTATCGCGTCTCCCCGGCAGGGCGATGCCGATCAACCCAATCGCCTGGGATTGTGCGTGAAACGAGTGGTGGAAGATCAAGGGCATCAGACTTACTATGGCGTGGCCAGCAACTATCTATGCGATTTAAAACCGGGCGATAAGGTGAGCATTACCGGGCCGGTGGGGCCTACGTTCGTATTGCCGGAAGATACCGGTATGAACTTGATTCTGGTGGCCACCGGTACGGGCATTGCTCCTTTTCGCGCCATGTTGCAGTACATCTATCAGGATACGATTGAATGGTCCGGTCGCGTTATGCTGGTGTACGGTGCGCGCACATCTAAAGAAGCCGTATACATGAATACGGTGTGTGATGATTTGAGTCGCTTTCATCGACCCGGTCGGTGTTCCATTTATACGGCGCTTTCACGTGAACAGACCAATGCCGTCGGTGGCAAGATGTATGTGCAGAATCGTCTGGAGGAAAATCTGGATGAACTTACGGAATTAATGACATCGGAAAACTTCAGCGCCTATCTGTGTGGTCTGAAAGGCATGGGGCCGGGTGTCGAGGCGGCGGTCAGCCAGGCGGCGGAACGTCTGGGACGTAATTGGGACGAATGGAAGCTGGAGCTCAAGAAAGCGGGCAAGTGGAATGTGGAGGTGTATTAAAGATGGGCGAACTGGAAGATTTAAAGCACAAAGTAACGCAGCAGCAGGAAATTATCAATGGTCTGGAGCGCATTCTGCGTCTGAACGAAGAAGAGCTGAGCAATGCCACTACCATCATTCAAATGTACGACCGCATCAGCGATTTCGCACGATTGGAACAAATGGACGCACAGAATACCGTGCGGGCCAGTGAACAGGCTTCCAATATGAGTCGCGATGAACTGATCGGTGCTTTCGATAAAATCAAGGCGCTCGAAGAGGCGAATCGCAAGTTGCGGGAAGAAGCGGATAAGCTGCGGGAGCAGAGTTCAAGTTGATGCTCTCTTTCGGATGAGTGTTTCGGGCCGGGTTTCGTTCTTACCTGGATTCTTATATAATACTACTTAAAAATCTTTCCAATAAGTTTATTTTTTTTATCTTTTGGCGCATGCGCGCTCCGCGTTTGGGTTGACGCATTTTTCATTCTCTGGTGTCAAATAATGCGCAACGATTCGGGCATTCCGGTGTTATCAATACTGTAAGTCCTGGTCACCGGATCAAGAACCGGATCGGGGGAAGGCATTATGCAAACCATCATTCCGATAGCGCTGAATAGTCTATCTCTGAGTGGACTATTGCTGTATACCGTATGGCGTTTCCGTTCGCGCATGCGATCGGCTCTGATTGTATGGCTGGCCTTTGATTTGTCCTGGATCTGCACCTGGGCCGGGCAGGCTTTTTACGGTTTTTCGGTCTGGAATCTGAGCAACTCCCTGGTAATGGCCGGTATACAGACCGTGTTGTTCGGTTCGATTTTTGTGTATTTGTGGTTCAGTCAGCGCCGTGCGCTCTGGCGTTACCCTGCGTTGACATCCTTCCTGGTGTTGCACGCCTTTTCTATTTTGATTCTATTCCTGCGCGAGCAGTTCGATCAGTCCGGTGCCTGGGCTTCCGAAAGCGCTTTGTTTCTGACGGTCTGCGCGGCTTCCGTTCTGTATGGTTTGCCGGGATTCTGGATTTATTTCCGGTTGCATCAAGCGGCGCGTCCCATGCCCCGGGTGTTATCCCGGGATCAACATTGTGCTCTGGCACTGGCCCATCGCCTATCGGAGCCGGATGAACCCTGGGATCGGGTGGAGGCGCTGGCGCATATCAATCTGGAAGACTTTCATCGATTGCTTTTACGAGAGTTCGTAATTGAAGTCGGGTTGAATCGCTATCGGCTGGCTCCGGAAGTGCATCGCTGGGTATTGTAAGCGCAATTGATAGCAATCG
>JAGRMX010000359.1 GCA_020441025.1 Leptospiraceae bacterium | reverse complement strand
CTTCATATGAAAAATTCGAGACGGGTTATATGTTGACCCGCGCCGGAGTGGAATGGTATCGCAGTCTGTATTTGCCGGAGGAAGCGATGCGCACTCAGGAACTGGCGTCGCCGCTATTAAGTGCGAATCATCGTAACCTTGCACCGGCATTGATTATTACGGCCGAGTTTGATGTATTGCATGATGACGGACTTTTGTACGCCGAGGCGCTGGAGAAGGACGGCACGCCTGTGGAGTACAGGCAATTTCCCGGAGTGATTCATGGATTTTTAAATATGCATCGTTTCATTCCCGAAAGTGACGAGGCTATGCGATTGATAGCGGATTTTATGCTTCAGCCGCATTCATAAGGGATATAGTTATTTCGCGTCTCACAACAAACAGAAAAAAACCTCCGCCATGGCTACGACTCTGTATACTCGTATTGGTCGGCTGTAGTTTTTGTGCTCCCGCCGGAGCGGTGCATACGAATTTAGCCGGTGAATGGCGGGTAATTCTTCTGGAGTGCCTGCCGGGAGAATCCGCCTGTGCGCAAAAACTGGCCGGGATGAATCCCGATCAGACCATTCGCGCCGGGCGGAATTTGCGCGTGAAGTTCCCGTTTTTCTTCGGACGATTGAAATTAATACGACAATTTCATTTGCGACCGGAACAAATTCATGCCGATCATGAGTACTTCCTCAACCTGGGCGCGCTGGGATCGATTGATCGTACGTACCTGAACGGTCGGTTGATCGGTTCGCGCGGCCTGGCGACCGGGGACGGGAATTATATTTCAGCCTGGTCCGCCCCGCGCAGTTATCGCATCGGACCCGAGCTATTGCGTACGGGCGTCAATACAATCACCATTGAGTTGATTGTTCTGGATGAAAAGGCCGGCCTGCATCGGACCCCCGTACATATTTCCGGGGCCGATTCCTCGCAATACAGGTTGAAGTTTTTGTACGAGTATATACCGGTCGGTATTACGTTGCTATTTCTATTCACGTCCATTTATGTGCTCGCTATTCTGGTATTCCGATTGACGCCGCCGGGTTATATTTATTTTTTTCTGGCGGCTTTTGCGTACATTTTCTTCAGCCTGCATTATTTTGAATTTCCCATACCCGTGGACTATGCCTGGTTTTATCGTCTGCATCTATTAAGCGGATATGTTACCAGCGGATTCAACGTTTTGTTTTTTATGCACGTGCTGGGTTACAGGCAATCCGGATTGATAAAGCCGATTCTGATTTGCACTTTAGCGGGCGGTGTGGCGCACCTGCTGTTCGGAGAACTGTACTCCATTTTTATTCTAAGCCGTGTAGCGCATGGACTGGTGTTCCTGCTGTTGGTCGGCGTAACTCTGGCGTTTCTGGTGATATCCACCCGCGAATCCACCGGTTCATTACGTCGTGTGCTGCTGCTGTTTTTGATTCCGTCCGTGGCGATTGCCGCTCTGATGAACGGCTGGGATTATCTGGTCCGGCTGGATCTGATAAACGGCCCTTATATATTCAACTACTCGGCTTACGGATATTTTCTGGTCATACTCGTATTGAATTCATACCAACTGCAATCTTCCACCCGAAGGGTGCTGGAATATCGCTCACGATTGAGCAATGAAAGGAACCGCATCGCCGGCGATCTACATGATTGGGTCGGCTCCGAGCTGACCGGGGCGATTATGTTTCTGGAAGCGCGTTCGCGCACCGACGGGCAATTGCAGTCCCTGGTTTATCAATTAAAAGAAATACTGGAGAGATTGCGTGATCTGGTTTTCTTTTTGAATCGCCCGGATGAAGAGGCCTATGATCTGCACGCGGTCATCGGAGAGTATATCGAGCGTTTAATCGAAAGTGGTCGGTATACGGCGCAAAAGAATTTGCAGGAGATTTCTTTATCTCTGGCGGTTTCGTTGCACGCTCAGAAGATCTTCTATGAGTGGATGGCCAATTGTTTGCGTCACGGAGACGCGCGGCATTTTCATATACGCTGGGAGTTACGTCGCGGCAAGGCCGTTCTGGTTATTCAATCGGACGGCGCTTCGTTTAGCTGGAACGGGAAGCGGACATCCGGTATGGGAGTGGGATTATCCAGCATGTCTCAGCGGGCCCGACAAATCGGGGCGCGCGTACGATCGGTTGCTATTCCGGACGGGACTCTATTTGTGTTAACGGTGCCGGTGCCTTAATGTACGGTGGTTTTGAATTAACGTTTGTGATTCATACGCAATTCGATGTGGGCCAGGTCTCTATCCGCGCTCGTGTTGCCACAATAGTTCCAGCGTATCCCGATCGGTGACTTCCTCGATCATCAGGTATTCCGGGCCGAAGAAATCCATCATGCGCATTAAGAACAAATTGGTCTGCACGTAAAAGAAAATGCGATTATCCTCCGTCGGTCGCACGCGTAGAATACTGATTTCTCCCAGCGAACTCACCAGGGTGGGGACTTTCTCCAGAAAATATTCCAGATTAAACACCACGCCGCCGGCGGGGATATCCAGCGGTTGATGAAAAACGCGGGGCGCGGCCAGACACAACGCGTTCAAAAAGCGTCGCTCTACCGCCGGCATGAATTTGGATGCCAGTCGAATTAAACCGCCCGAGGACGTGCCCGGATCCAGCAGACGAAATTTGCGAGTATGTAAATAGACCAGTTGATGCTTATTGCGCCTGATTTCAAATTCCGCCAGAAATCCCACCCGATTGTAACCCAGCGAATGCAACGTATGATCCGTGCGGGGCAAATACATGCCCTGAAAAAGTACCACGCCCTCCTGACTGCCCACGCTCAGCGATTCCAGCACTTCGGAACGAGCGACGACGTACTGGTCCAACGCCGGCTGGAGCGCATCCAATCGCAATACCACTTTATATGTACGGGCGTTCAGCGGATTGGCGAAATCAGAAATGTCGGTAAACCATTGCATTCGGACAGAGGTGATCATGAATAAGGTCCATCCCGGAGGCAATGATTTTGTTGCCGGAGGTTGCGGACATGCGAAGCGTAGACAATTCGACCCGGCGTTTATTTTAACGCTCCAGAACGCGATTCGGCAGATCGGTGATAACACGCTCTGCTGGTGGAATCTAAATCAAATAATCGGCAGGGAATGCAATATGAAAGTAGCGGTATTGGGATCGGGAACATTCGGGACGGCGCTGGCATCGGTGCTGGCCAATAAAAAAGACCACGATGTTACTATCTGGACCCGGCATTCGGAATTGGCGGAAGCCATCAACACCGAGCATCGTAACACGCGCTATTTTCCCGATTTGACTCTGCCGGATCGACTGCGGGCCGGAACCGATCTGGAACAGGTGCTGAACGGGGCCGAAATGGTGGTTTGCGCCATACCGACCCAGCAAATTGGAAATGTGCTGCACGAGTACGCGAAGCTGTTCCCCCGTGATGCGGTCATAGTGGGCGCGGCCAAAGGGATTGAAGAGGGCACTCTGCGATTGGTCAGCGAAATCTTCGAAGATGAGTTGCCCGGCGCGTATCATAAGAATCTGACCTATATTAGCGGACCCAGTTTCGCAAAAGAAATGATCCAGAAACTGCCCACGGTGGTCAGCATCGCCTCCCGACAGGAAGAAGCCGCCAAAAAGGTACAACATGCCTTTTTTGACGCATATTTTCGCACATATTGGACCCATGATGTGATCGGCGTGGAAGTCGGCGGGGCTTTGAAGAACGTGGTGGCGATTGCCGCCGGTGTGGCCGACGGACTGGGATTCGGATTAAATACCCGCGCCGCGTTGATAACCAGAGGGCTGGCTGAAATTACCCGGCTGGGCCTGGCCAAGGGGGCCGAAGCCATTACTTTTCTGGGTCTGGCCGGTATGGGCGACCTGGTTTTGACCTGCACGGGCGATTTGAGCCGCAATCGGACCGTGGGTATCAAGCTGGGGCAGGGGAAGCAGCTCAAGGAAGCGCTGGCCGAAATGAATCAGGTGGTGGAAGGCGTCTACACCGCCGAATCGGCCTATCAACTGAGCCAGAAGATGAAGGTCGAAATGGCCATCACCGAACAAATTTATAAGCTGCTGTACGAAAATAAAGATC
>JAGRMX010000358.1 GCA_020441025.1 Leptospiraceae bacterium | reverse complement strand
CTGCAACGGGAACGCATTGTACGCGAAAAGCGCGGACGTGAAGATCTGGCCGTAATGAATCTATTCCTGGTGCCCGGTTCGTGTTATCCACTGCGTGAAATTCATCGCGCCGACTTTCCCGATTTTCGCGGGCGTGTTATCGGCGAATCACGCACGCCGCTGGAGCTGGGCATTGAACGCGGCGAAGACGCGGTGCTCACCGGATGTTGGTATCAGAAATTCAATCATACTCTGTACTATTCCGTGGGCGGAGACAATGGCCAACTGGTTCGTACGCTCTGGAATTCGGCGCGATCGCTCAGCACACCCGCTTTCTTTTTCGCGCTGGGTCAGTTCGTACATGATTGCTTTGCCGAGAATTACATCTATTATCGTACGGGAACCCAACGGACATTTCGGGAATGCATTGAAGATTATTATCGCATGGAAGATAAGGTACGCAAAAATCGGGGTGAGAAAATGGGACGACGCAAACTGGACAATTCGCGTCCCGCCATTCGATTCATGTTCGGTGTGAACTACGCGCGTCTACTGATGGAAGCGTTGACCGGCACGTCCCAGAGCCATTTCCGTCATCGGGCCACGGAAGACTGGCTGGAACACAATGTGGGCCTGCCCCTATTAAACAAAAGCGACCGCAGTCGCTTTATGCGCATTCGCCGGGAGGCTCGCGACATTATTTTAGTATACAATGGACAGGTGTGAATTCACCCGGCCGATGTCGCTTTGCGCTCGTTCATATCGATTTCACATGCCATTTAAATCGCCGGCGGCCACGCCGTCCGATATATAATTGCGACCGATATCTTCTATAACAAATGTCGCATCGCCGTTATTTCTATACAGTCGGTTCTGTCCGTTGTTGGCCACTACCGCGTCCACGTCTCCATCGCCGTCTACGTCCGCCAACGCCACTTCTTTAGAAGTATCCGTAAGAGCGTCCACCGCTACCGCCGAAAAATTGCCTGAACCGTCGTTAAGATAAACGAAATTGGCCGCACCTTCGTTCACCACAAACGCGTCCAGATCGCCATCGCCGTCCAGGTCGGCGATTTCCACTCCGGCGCTGCTGAGCGTATTGGGCGTCGCCGCGACTTCACCCGGAAAGCCGCCGCTGCCGTTATTGAAATGCACATAGTTTTGACCGGTGGCGACGACCAATAAATCCGCGCTACCGTCCCGATTGAAATCGCCGGCGGCAATTCCCCGGGCAAGGATGGACACGCTACCGATGTCGCTGATGGCAAAGCTGGCGCCGGTATTGGTATACAGACGTCCGAGAGCACCGCTGTTGCATACCGCCACATCCGGATCGCCGTCCCGGTCATAATCGGCCACGGCCAGATCATTGCTATCTCGGGGCGCAAATGTCAGAATGTTGCCGCAGGCAAAGCCGCCGCTACCGTCATTGGTACACAGCCTGTTTTCAGCACCGCTCACGTTCGCCACAAACGTATCGGCATAACCATCCCCGTTAAAATCGCCCGCGCCGACACCTTGCGAAGCGGTCGCCATCGTAATGCTGCTTTCGGTCAAGTTCCCGGCGCCATCATTCAAAAAGACCCAGGCGTTGACAAACCAGTGAACGACAAAGATATCATTGCTGCCATCATTGTTGAAGTCGCTGATAACAATGTCTGTGGATTGGACCGAAGTGGTATTCAAATCGGTCTGGGTAAATTGGCCGGTGTTATCGTTCGTATAAATTTCGCCGAAGCGAGCGCCTGCCAGGGTGGCGGTTGCGAACTCGGGATAATAATAAATCGAATTGGTCGGAGAGTATGCATTCAGCAATCCCAGTAGAGAAAACTCCGGTCGGGAATCACCGGTTTCATAGCGACAGGATAGCAATCCCATGAACGCAAGGAACAGCCAGCGTCCTCGCAGCAGTACGACTATGCGATTTACTATCATGTCTGAACAGAAGAGTCGGTCACTATCCACCGGCCGTGTAAACCCACGACTTCAAGCGAGAAATGATCCGCACAATGTAATCAGTACATGCGCGTAGCTATTCGCGAGAGTGCTACTACTTTTTTAATTCTGGCAAATATGGGATCTGCCGGCGTCAGATGAATTGAGCTGATCAAGCGGGAATTCGATGGTCATAATCCGATCGGTTTAGTTGGATTGTGCGCGAATCATCAATTCGTATTGTCCGGCAATCCCAGCAGTTCCAGCAGTCGTTCCCGATTCCCGGCGATGCCCGCATCAATGCCGTGCATGTCTATATGTCCGATAGCCATGCAGCGTGCCGCCGGGTCGGACGTGTGGGCAGTCACATCATGGGTCGTAAGCGGCTGCAATTGACCGATCTCAAGGGGCACTAACCTGTTTTCACCGGATGTTTGCACCCGACGGGCCTGCACGGCGTACACTTTTACCTTTTCATTCTTGAGGGCATTGATTCGAAAGTGCCCCTGCACGTCGGGTACGACCTGGTCCAGTCCGTTGTACGAGAGACCGGCGGCAAAAACATGTACGTCGCTGCGAGCAACCGTACCACGCAGACAGGTGATTTCAGGTTCAGGAATATCAAAATTCCACCAGCCACTCTTATCAATCCCGGTATACAGCCCGAAGCCCCCGTCGAGCTCCATGCTTACCACAGGAGAGCCGCCTGCGCCATCGACTTCGTTGTCGAATGTCGATTTTTCAATCCAATCATTCGAATCATCGGAACGATAGTACACCCGCGCGTTTTGAACATCGGCATTGACATTCGTATCCGTGATTGCCGCATACGCGGCAATTTCGGTTTGCGGTTCGATAGACCGATCGGTAATGGCATCTCGAAAGTCGATATGAAACATACCGACCGATTCGAGCAGAATATGTCGATTGCCCTGCTTTAGATTCAAGGGCACACCGGCAAGGATGAAATCGCGCGGCTCGCGCAGTACGACCAGGCGAATGCGCACTCGCGACGTATCCGGAAAGGCCTGGGCCGGTATTGAAATGTAGATTCCATTGGCATTCAGGTAACCGCCTTCGGCGCCGGCTACCTCCACAGTCTCAACGCTTAAAAGATTTTGAAAACCGGTAAATATGGGTGCGGGCGCATACGGAACATTGTTAGACCGGAAAGCCCGCGGAGCGCCGGATGGTTGCAGATTCCAGAGATTTTCCTGCTGCTGAATGATGCGGCGGCGCTCTTCCGGAGATATTTGCGGGCTGGAGGGATCGATCTGCGCAAAGATCGCACTCAGACTTAAGAGCGGTATGATTAAAGCCAATACGCGCGCTGATCCGTTCATACTGCAACTTCGGCGATAGCAAATAAAAGTTTACAGTCGGGATAAATAAAAGATACGATGCCGGAACAATTTGGATTCTTCGCCGTATCTGTTGACGGCGAGCGGTATAATCATGCGACGTCATTTTCAGATTTTTTTAGTTCATTGCTTTATAATCTTTCTGTGCCTGTCCATTGGATTTCTTACCGAACCGGCGCTCTCTGAAGCTAACAGGGAAACCAGCGATTCCGCAGTTACCGCCTCCGCCTCGCTGATGGTGACCGCGGATGTTTTACGTGTACGCTCGTCGCCCACCACGGAATCAGATACTCTGAGTCGACTTCCCGGAGGCACGCGAGTAACGCCTCTGGAACGGCAGTTGGTGCGTAATGGTATAGAATCGGATTTTGGGGCCTGGTTTCGTATTGAATATGCGGAAGGCAAAGAAGGTTGGGTACATGGCAATTTTCTGCGTCTGGAATCCGGGTTTCCGGAGAATACCGAGTACACCGTATTCTATCCATTTTTTAACCACTGGATGATTTCACAGGATGTTTCTACAATTCATGAAAACATAATCGGTTTATACTTTATCGGCGGCTACTTAAACGGCGAGAATTTATTGCTCCGCGAAAAGATTAACGATCTCGCAATCGACCAGATCAGCGAATACCGGGAGCGCAGGCGTCTTTACCTGGAAAGGTTTCTGCGCTCCGGACTGGAAACGGTCATCCTATCGCAAAATGCAAATCGAATCGGAGTCGCACGCCCTTATGAGATTCAGATTGATGATGGCGTCCCGAGTTTTTTTGGCATCAGGGCTCAACGGGAGATGT
>JAGRMX010000357.1 GCA_020441025.1 Leptospiraceae bacterium | reverse complement strand
CGAACCGATATCGCTGGAAGTACCGGTCGGCTCGGAAGAGGATTCGGAATTGGGGGATTTTATTCCCGATACGGAAGTAGAATCGCCCATGAACGCCACTGCATCGCGATTGCTGGCGGAACAGATCAAGACGGTTCTCAATACGTTGCCGGCCCGGGAACAGAAAGTTCTGCGCATGCGCTTCGGTCTGGACGACGGCTATTCACATACCCTGGAAGAGGTGGGTTACGTGTTTCAGGTTACCAGGGAACGTATTCGTCAAATTGAAGCTAAGGCCCTGCGTCGTTTACGACATCCGTCCCGCAGCCGCAAACTGAAAGACTACATCGATTGATACTGTGCCACAGGTTCCGCGCTATAGTTTTGAAATTGATGTGAACGTGGCCTGGGGCGATATGGACGCTCTGGGTCACGTGAATAACGTCACCTACGCCCGTTACTTTGAAACCGTGCGGGCCGAATTCTTTCTAAACTTAAAGCGACGCCATAATTTTGAAATGCCCGCCGACCGGGCCATGTTCATGACGTCTTTGCATATAAACTATCGTCGCCAGTTGGTCTTTCCGGCGCGGCTGACCTTGACTCTGGGCATTGTGGAAGTACACGCTCGCAGTCTGGTACTGGGATGTTCCATGTGGGATGGGGAAGGTCAATGCGTGGCCGATGGTGAAAGCCATCACATATGGATAGATCTGCAACGCACGCGGCCGACTCGCATGCCGCCCGACTTTCAAAGAGTAGCCCAGGAACTCATGTTTCAAGAAGACGATTGATGATTCGTTCGATCGCTTTAAATTCGCGCTAAATCATTCTTAAATAACTCTTAAATAGCTCTTAATAAATTCTCAAATAAACCTTAAATCATTTCGCTCCTGAAGACGGCGCGAATTGTTCCAGTGAATCGATCAACAACGGCAGACCGGCCCGGTGATGTTTACGATAGCTGAAGTAGAATTTTCTCTCGACGGTTAAATCAATACCCGGAATCCGCACTTCCCGCAAAGCGGATGTCACCGAAAGGGCGGAAATAAAGCCAATGCCGTGTCCCGCTTCAATGGACTTAATCACCGATTCCACACTGCGCAGTTCCATTACAATGCGCGGTTGAAAACGCAATCGCCGTAAGCCCGCGTCCACCACTCCTCGAATGGCCGAGGCCGGGTGAAAAAAAACAAAGTCCATCAGCGCCAGATCCTTCATTGCAATTTTCTTTTTTCGAAACACCGGATGATTACGCGCGGCCACCGGCACAATCCGATCCGTGAGAAAAGGTTTTTGAATCAGCCCGCCTTCCCGCGCCGGACCGGTCAAAATGCCAAGATCCACTTCACCACGTAACAATGATTCACGGGTCTCGCTGGCGTCGCCCTCGTACAACCGAAAGCTGACATCCGGAAATTGTTTGCGAATTTTGTTCAGGGCTTCGGGCAATATCCACGCGGCCACCGTTCCACCCGTCGATATGGAGTACTCACCCATGAGCTGGCGGCTGTGATCCTGATTCAGCACTTCATATGCTTCGCGCCATAGATCATCCAGGCGGACGGCGTAGTCCAGGAAAGTTACACCCTGGGGAGTCAGGCGCAATGAACGGGCACCGCGTTCGAATAACCTGGCATCCAGTTCGCGTTCCAGCAGACTGATCTGCCGCGACAGGGCCGGCTGAGTCAGCCCCAGATTGCCCGCCGCACGTACATACGAACCGGCCCGATGGATTTCCAGAAAATAGCGAATCTGTCGAAATTCCATGAAAGCGATAATCCTCTGAACCGGGCGCCCGGGCCTTTTGACTTTTATAACTATTTGTTATGCAAATAATAACAACAACTTATTTGCATTATAGCACAAAATCGCGTATATATAATAACGGGCCGGCTGAAAACTCATAATTTTGAGCAAAATTCTGATTTCGCCGCCCGGAGTAGCGACAGGAGCGCAGAATGAGTTCAAAACCACGCACTATGTATGATAAGATCTGGGACGCCCATCTGGTGTACGATAACCCGGAAGGCTCCGCCTTGATTTATATTGATCGTCATCTGGTTCATGAAGTGACGTCGCCCCAGGCCTTCGAAGGATTGCGTCTGAACAATCGCAAAGTTCGGCGTCCGGATCTGACCTTCGCCACCATGGATCATAACGTATCCACGCGGTCCCGCGATTGGGGCGCGGCGGGCGAAATTTCCCGCAAGCAAATGGAAACGCTGAATGACAACTGTAAAGAATTCGGTATCCGCTTATTCGATTTAAATCACCCGGACAACGGCATTGTGCATGTGATCGGTCCCGAGATGGGCCTTACACTGCCGGGCTTGACCATAGTGTGCGGAGATTCGCATACCAGTACGCACGGCGCATTTGGAGCGCTGGCATTCGGTATAGGCACAAGCGAAGTCGAGCATGTGCTGGCTACCCAGACGCTGCCGCAAACGCGCTCAAAAAATATGCGCATCAATGTAAACGGCCAACTGGGCACGGGCGTCACTCCCAAAGATATAATTCTGGCGATCATCGGAAAGATCGGCACCAGCGGCGGGCAGGGTTATGTCATCGAGTACGCCGGCGACGCCATCCGATCGCTTTCTATGGAAGGACGCATGACCATATGTAATATGAGCATCGAAGCCGGAGCGCGGGCCGGATTGATCGCGCCGGACGATAACACTTTCGAATACTTAAAAGGACGCGATTTTGTTCCCGGAGGAGCGGAGTTTGATCAGGCCATTGCGTACTGGCGCTCGCTGGCTTCGGATGCGGACGCGCACTTTGATCAAGAAATCCATTTAAACGCGGCGGATATCGAACCGCAGGTGACCTGGGGTACAAATCCCGGTCAGGTTACCGGAGTAAACGGACGTGTTCCGAAGCCGGAGGACTTTGACAGCGATTATCTGCGCGAATCCACGACCCGGGCGCTGGAGTATATGGATCTGGAAGGCGGCAAGGCCATTCAGGACGTAAAGATCAATCGTGTATTCATCGGTTCATGTACCAACTCGCGGATAGAAGATTTGCGTAAGGCCGCGCAAATTGCGCAGGGCCGCAAGGTGAATCCCGAAGTAAAGGCCATAGTGGTTCCGGGCTCCGGTCGGGTTCGCCGTCAGGCCGAAGAGGAAGGTCTGGATAAGATTTTTATCGAGTCCGGATTCGAATGGCGTCAGCCCGGTTGCTCCATGTGCCTGGCCATGAACGACGATTTCTTGAATCCCGGTGAACGCTGCGCATCAACTTCCAATCGGAATTTTGAAGGTCGCCAGGGTCGCGGCGGGCGTACGCACCTGGTGAGTCCCGAAATGGCCGTTGCGGCGGCTATCGCGGGACACTTTGTGGACGTGCGTACTTTTTCAAAGTGAGTTCACTCGAGTTCGTTTATTCGCTTTGTTGCGAATTGAGCGGGCACCCGCCGGGATTAATTTTCCCGGAATAGAAATTAACACAGCAAACAGGAGTCATCATAATGGAAGCTTTTCAAAAACATACCGGACTGGCGGCGGTCCTGGATCGATCCGATGTGGATACGGACCAGATCATTCCCAAACAATTTCTTAAAAAAATTGAACGTACGGGATTCGGCATACATCTGTTCCACGATTGGCGTTTTCTGGATGATGCCGGCACCCAACCCAATCCGGATTTTATTCTGAATGCCGATCGCTTTCGGGGAGCTACCGTGTTGGTAGCGGGTACCAACTTTGGCTGCGGTTCCAGTCGCGAGCACGCACCCTGGGCGCTACTGGATTACGGATTTAAAGTGATCATTGCGTCTTCATTCGCGGATATTTTTTACAACAACTGTTTCAAGAACGGCATGTTGCCCATTATCCTGCCGGACGACCAGGTACGCTCCATCATGGAATCGGTCATGCAAAACGAGGGTCAGCAGATTCAGGTCGATTTACCCGCGCAAAAGATAACCGCAGGCGATAGGAGTTATACTTTTGAAGTGGATGCCTTTCGCAAGGAATGCCTGTTGAACGGCTGGGATGACATTGGACTCACGCTCAAAGAAGTGAGCCGCATCGACTCGTTTGAAAGCGAATATGACCGGCGCGTACCCTTCGCACAGATTTCGGCC
>JAGRMX010000356.1 GCA_020441025.1 Leptospiraceae bacterium | reverse complement strand
AGTTACGGTCATATCCGCCACGGCCGAATACAATCGCGACGAACAGGTCGTCCATCTGGTAGGCAATCCGTACATGATCGTGCAAAGACCGGGACAGGAAACGGCATTGGTCAGTACCAATCGCATTACGCGCAAACTGGAAGCCGGTAAAAGCATACTGGATGGAGATGTGCGCATCAAACAGGGTGAGTGGACGCTGCTGGCAGACGAAGGCGTGTATTCCGATAGTGAAGATTTGATCGTCATGCGCGACGATCCTTTGATCATCGGCCGCGATCGATACATGGTGGCCAGCAAGCTCAATTATGAAGTGGATCGCAAGCGGATCCGGTTGAAAACCGATGTGGCTCTGTACTCCCGGGGATCGGGCCTGGCGTTGGACGACTCTGCTTCAAATGATGCGAATCAACAATTACCGTCATTGATGGAATTTGCCCGTCGGGGAGGGCGCATCGATGCCCGGGAGTTTCAAACATCCGGCGAGAACGTCGCGGACGGTCCGCTTACTTCCATTTTGACATCCGATGAGTTGATCTACCATTTCCCGGATGACGCCGAACCGTTCACCACCGTAACCGGCAATGTGCTCCTGACCCGCGATGATATGCGACTTTCCAGCCCGTACATTGAAGCCATCGGTCGAGATTTTCATACCATATGGACCGATCAGGGAATCGACATGCTGGACCGCAAACGCGACATGCATGTGGTAGCCCGTGTAATGGATTACAAAACCAGAGAGCGATTCTTGCGTCTGGAAGGTTCGCCGCCGCCGCTGCTGGAATTCTACAAAAAAGAAAGCACGGAAATCGAAGCGACTTTGCGGGGAGCCGTCATCGAACGTGATTTTGCCGGTCGACGCACAACCGCCAGGGGTGATGTGCGCATCAATCGGGGGGAATTGAAAGCCATCGGTGAAATTGCTCATTATCAAGAAGATGCCGGTGTGATTGTTCTGGAAGGCAATCCTGGAATTCAGGACGGAAATAACACGGTTCACTGTGAAAAAATTTTCTATTATCCGGAAAGCAATCGTATTCTTTTATACAATAATATTAAAGGTTACCTGGGTACTCATCGCATTGAGTCCGAGTTCCCCGGTTTGCGCTCTCCGGTCGGTTCTCCGCGTCCGATGCTATCGCTTTTTTGACCGGAAAATCGTTCGCCGAAATCAGGCCTCTGGAAAATCATGAATCTCGTGACTCCTTCCGGAGTACGCTTCACCCGGAATCATCAAATGGCCCGAGCTACGACAAAAAAGAGCCGACAATCGGCCGCAAAATCGGCTGCAAGCGGACCGCCGGCGGATTTTTCCGCCAGTATTTTGCGTTGTGAGAATCTGGTAAAAATTTATAACAAACGCACGGTTGTGGAAGGTGTCAGTTTTGAAATTCGCCAGCGTGAAATTGTGGGATTACTGGGGCCCAATGGAGCCGGTAAAACCACGTCTTTCTATATGGCCGTGGGGCTGGTCAAAGCGGACAGCGGACAGGTGTATATCAATCATCAGGATGTCACCTCGTTGCCAATGTATAAACGCGCACGCCTGGGTGTGGGCTATCTGGCCCAGGAAGCCTCGGTATTTCGCAAATTAACCGTCGCTGAAAACCTGGAAGCGGTGCTGGAAATGCACTTCAAGGACCGCAAGGAAATTGAACGGCGTCGGGACGCATTGATTGATGAGTTGCATTTGAATCGAGTGGTGAATCAGAATGGTTTCACTCTATCCGGTGGAGAACGACGCCGGTGCGAAATTGCCCGGGCCCTGGCGACCGAACCGGATTTTATTTTGCTGGATGAGCCCTTTGCCGGTGTGGACCCCATCGCCGTAAAAGACATACAGGACTTAATCAGTCAACTTCGTGAACGTGGACTGGGAATATTGATTACCGATCATAATGTGCGTGAGACTTTGAAAATTACCGACCGATCATACATCATGTATGCCGGACAAATTTTGCGCGCCGGACAACCCGGGGAGCTGGTAAACGATCCCGAAATTCGTCGAAAGTATCTGGGAGAAGACTTCAAGCTCTAACAGATTGCTCAAAGAGTCTGTGCAGGATTTTTTTTCAGCAATCTGCTGATAGGACCGTATGGCATGGCGCTAAGTCAAAATTTGTATCAAAAGCAGACCCAGCGTCTGGTTATCACTCAGGACCTGCGCCAGTCCATTGAGCTCTTGCCGCTTTCCAACCTGGAATTATCCGAGAAGATCCAGAAAGAGATTCTGGAGAATCCGCTGCTGGAAGAAACCGAATCGAGCAGCACGCCCGAACTGGATAGTATGCAGGCCCGCAACGAAACCCGCGAAGGCCAACGGGAACGCGAAGAATCGGAAGGCGATGGAAACTGGCAGCGCGAGGAAGACAACTGGCGCGAAGATCGTACCATGGTCGAGCGACAACGCAGCGACTATGGTACCGAAAACAAGCATCAATTCTTACAGAACGCGGTGCAGGCCCCCGAATCTCTCGCCGGTCATTTATTATGGCAACTGCGACTTTCGGACCTGGATGACGTGGAGATGCAGGCCGGTGAGATCATTATTTCAGCTATCGATGAACGCGGGTTCCTGGTGGAAGACCTGGGCGATTTAATGGCCGATCAGGACATTCCGCTGGAAGCGGCCAGCACGGCGCTTGAAACCATCCACACTTTTGATCCGATCGGCTGTGGTGCGCGCGACATTCAGGAAAGTCTTATTTTGCAAACGCGTTTATTACGACCGGAAGATGAAATCTCGCTTACGCTTTTGAAAAAGCACTTTGTGGATCTGGAAAAATTGGACTATCGTCGTATAGAAAAAGCGAGCGAAATAAACGACGAGCAGATCGAAGCGGCGTTGCAATTCATTCGGACTCTGGAGCCCTATCCCGGCACCCTGTTCAGCGGTCGTCAGCCCGATTATATTATTCCGGATGTACTTGTAGTTGAAGTAGAAGGCAAGTTTCAGGTCTTAATCAATGACGACTGGATGCCGGGCCTGCGAGTGAACGAAGAGTACAAAGCTATGATTCAATCCACCGGCGCCGGCAGCGAAGACCGGGAGTATATGCAATCCAGACTGAATTCGGCCCAGTGGTTGATTAAGAGTATTCGCCAGCGTCGCCATACTCTGTTTCGGGTAATGACCTCCATCGTCGAATTCCAGGAAGATTTCTTTCGGTCCGGTCCCGGGGCCTTAAGGCCGCTTACCCTGCGCATGGTGGCGGAGAAAGTGGAATTGCATGAGTCCACGGTTTCACGCATTACCACCAATAAGTATGTTCAAACACGCTGGGGAGTATTCGAACTGAAATACTTTTTCAGCAGTTCTCTGCGCAGTCGCACCGGAGCGGACGGGCATTCGGCCCGCTCAATCCAGGATCGCATACGTTTGCTGGTGGAAGAGGAAGATCCCGAAAATCCCCTTTCGGATCAGGAGATTATGGATCGCATCCGAGCGGAGGGCGTACAGATTGCCCGCCGGACGGTGGCAAAATATCGCAAAATACTGAAAATATTACCGGCGGATCGCCGTAAGAAACTTAAAAAATTGCATTCCCGGGGGAATCCGTCGGCTGCCGATTAGACGTTTTACTAATCAATTGACACGGAACCCCTGAGCAAAATTTTTCCACCTGCAAGGGTAAATTAGCTTTCCACTGACAGAATCAAGGAGCAAATATGGATATATCATTTCACTGGCACAATCTCGAACAATCGGACGCAATCGAAGATTATGCCCGTAAAAAAGTGGAGAAGCTCTCCGAGCATTTCAACAAGCTGATGTCGGCTGTGGTGCGTCTACGAGTCGAAAAAATTGACCATATCGCGGAATTGGCCATTCACGCGGATGGAGAACAATTTATCGCCTCCGACCGTGAACATGATATGTACGCTGCTATCGATCTGGCCGAGGCCAAGCTGGAAAAACAAATTCGTCGTCACAAAGAAAAGGTGCTGGATAGGAAGCATCGCCCCCGATCCTGATGAGTTATATTGAAGTTGGTGATCTGCTCAATCAAAGCGATCTGGAGCTGACTCTGAAAGCCGGAGAGGCCGGTCTGGATCGTCACCTGACTTCAATTGATGTAAATCGTC
>JAGRMX010000355.1 GCA_020441025.1 Leptospiraceae bacterium | reverse complement strand
AATTCAACCAGCGGCGTGCTGGTATTGCGCGGGTCGGGCGCCAGGGCCAATCAGTTCTATCTGGATGGATTTAAGATTCAGTACCCCTTTCATCTGGGCGATCAATCCAGCGTAATCAACAACGATTACATTCAATTGGTGGATGTTTATACGGGTACATATCCGGCGCGGTATGGTAACGCCACCGGCGGTGTAATCGCCATTACTGGACCGGGAGAAGTAGAAAAGCCGGGCGGCCATATAAACGTTTCGCTGTTTTTATCGGACGTGTATTACGAAACGCCCATCTTCGGCGGCATGGGCTATTTCGTCGGCACGGCCCGCAAGTCTTACCCCAACTACGCGTTGTTGGCCATCTATCCGGAAGCCATTCCGGCTAACGCCAAGTACGCCGATTATCTTGACGGCCAGTATAAGTTGAACATTAAATTCAACAACTCGCATGAGCTGTTGTTCACCTACTTCGGCGCGCGGGACATCTTGAATTATACAAAATCGGTGGATGAGCTGAGCAGCGAAGAAAGCGGCGGATTCCTGGATGGCATCGGAGATGGTGCCAATGGCGGCTCGAATACGAATACTTCCGGTCGGCCGCCGGTAGGATTGGATCGCGGGTTTCATACCCAGGGCGTGCGTTACACTTATACGTACGAAGGCATGCTGAAAAATGATATGTATGCGCAGGTCAGTCGCTTTAAAGAAGATTTTGAGTTGGACTTTCGCTCTCCATTTACCGGCGAAACTATCTTCGGATATGAAGTGCTGGATTCGCGACGGGAGTTTCAATATCGCGACGAGCTGAGCATTGGTATTATCGACGATCACTTGATCGCGAATGTCGGGGCCGAAATCAATAAAGTGCGCTGGGAGCTGTCATTGCGCAATTTTTCGCCGCAGGAGAATATCAATCCCAATACTCCGAGTTTCGTAGAAACCATCAATGATCTTGTGGAAAGCAATCGTACGTTTCGGTCCCTTTATGACGGCGACCGCACTTACTACGATTTGCATGCCTACTACAGCGAACTGGAAATAGAATTCTGGCGCTTTCGACTGACACCCGGTGTGCGCGGAGAATGGTATTCCCTCTCGCACAGTACCGGCGTCGGTCCGCGCGCGGGCATGGAGTTTTCTATTCCGGAAAGCGGTACCACGCTGCTGGCCGGCGCCGGGCGCCATTTTAATGTACCGCCGGGCCTGAACTATGTATCCATCGAAGCCGGCAATCCCGGCCTGGAAATGGAAGCGGCCGATCACCTGGCGGCCGGCGTCGATCAGGAACTGGGCGACGAGTGGTTGATCAAGCTGGAGGTCTTTCGTAATATCTTTCGAAACCTGGTTGTGGAAGACACTTATATTGTGGCGCCGTTTTCACCGCGCACAAATCTGCGCGAATGGGCGACCAAACCGTACGATGTGGCATCCAATCCGCTGGAAAATCGTCCTTTAAATTTTTCAAACGACGGCACCGGCTGGAGCGAAGGTTTTGAAATCTATATCAAAAAAACCCGGGCACCCGGGCGCAACGGATTCTTCGGCTGGATCAGTTACAGTAATTCGCTCACCAAACGCAACAATCATCAACCGCGCCTGACGGACGATCAGGATTCGGCGTTAAGGGCGCGCAATCAGGGGCGCAACGCTTTGATATACCGTGAGTTTGATCGCAATTTTTTAATTTATTACGATTCCAACGAACTGGAATACTATTATGATAACGACCGGGAGGAGTTGTATGATCTGGATCGAACGCATCAGATCAGCCTGGTGATCAATTATAAATTCAATCCCGAATGGCAGATCGGATTGAAATGGCAGTATGCCACGAATGTACCCTACACGCCCATTACGGGCACTCAGGATCTGAACCTGCCGATATTGGGCCGGCCGACGTTCATACCGGAGTATTCGGATTTTTACAATTCAGAACGATTGGGCCCGGTGCACCAACTGGACATTCGCGTGGATCGATTTGTTAACTATGGTTGGGGTTACGCGAATTTTTATATGGAACTGATAAATTTTTACGCCCGGCGCAATCCTGAATCCACGAGCTTTGATTTTCTATATCCTTATGTGCGCGGCACGAATCCGTCGGTAAACTACGAATCCACTTACATCCAGACGCCGGTCGGTGGCGGGAGAATTTTGCTGCTCCCATTAATCAATTTCGGCATGGAGATTCAATTCTGATGAATGTCGTGCTGAAAAAGAATCCGGAGCGTCGAATCAACGTTTTGTTCCACGCGCTTCGAATGAACGCCTTATCCCGAACATTTCATCGGCCCGGACGTTTGTTTGCAATTTTGCTGGCATTCTGGATCAGCTCGGGTGGATGCGCGTGGCAGGATCAGACCGACAACTCCGAAGATTATAACCTATTACTGCTGCAACTCGCCTTATTTCAGGACAGCAGTTCGGGCGATTGCATACAGAGTCATCGGACTTCCACCGAATTAGGTCGCCTGACGTGTAGCCGGGCCGCCCGGACACAATGTGCCGTGGACGCGAAGTTCGATCCAAACGGAAATTTGATTGTTACCGCCGAGAAGCGCAATCGGTATGTGGCCGAATGGAACAATCTGACGGATGAGTACGGCCAATGCACGGCTACATTGGCGGTTTTACTCTCCAATTCCGTGTACAGGGAAACCAGCTCAACGAACTATCAAACCATCCGGGACAACAATGTCGTTCAGGTGATTGATAATTGCGAGACTCTGAACAATTCGAATATCACGAAACTCATTTCGGAAAATGAATATCAATTCGCAATCACATCGCGGGGCTTGATGGCCCGGCAGGCGCATATACTGGGCGAAACCGCCTGCTTTCACGCCGTGACACTCACTACGGCCGAAAGAGATTTAATTGCCGATTTGAATTCCGGCTCACGTCTGCTGGAAACCACCTGTCTATATGGCACCAATGCGCTCACCAATGTATGCTCCGCCACGGAGAAAACAAACGCTCATCCCTTCGATTTCAATACGCCGTTATGATGGGAAGGCGGAGGAAACCAATTTTGAAGAGTAGCGCGTAATTCAATAGCACCCCGGGTCCGCATCGCAGGTCAGCGAAAGCGAAGCCGGACTGTTGATGCCGCACCCGCAGGGCATGCTGCGCGACGCAATACCCGGACCGGTGGCGATTTCAAAAGTATTGTCTTCACTCAACACGGTTTCGGGATAGCCGTCGTGGTTGCAATCATAGCGACACTGAATCACATAGCTGCCCGGCATCAGATTATCGACCTTATTGGAGCCATTGCGCACCGGAGTCGCCGCTATCGGCAGGTTTTCATCTTTGGCTTCCTCACCGGACAGATACAGAGCGTAATAATGACGATCGCTCTCGACACCGCCGTTTAGATGTAATTCTGTTGCGATGCTGGGATAATAGATGCGCGCTCTGGTCAGCACGTTTCCGCCCATATTGATGCCGAGATCATCCGATCCCGGTTCGGCATGCCCGCGCCGCCAGTCGCTGAAAGCCACGACCGCCTGCACATCATCATTGGCATACCGAAACGAATGTACCATCAGGTTTTCTTTGATATTAAAGCGTATTTCCAGTACGGCGCGTTGAAAAGAATAATCCAACAGCATACTGGTTTCCTGTCCCGGTAACACTTTATGATGCAATGGGAACCACTGGGCCGGAAGCAACTGCTGTGTAACCTCATCCACGTTCGGATCGTATTGAATCAACGGGGTGATGTTTGAACCGATAATGTCATTATTATCAAACGTATCGGTCGTCAGGGCTCCATTCAAGCGACCATAACCAAAGGCGATTCCGCGTACAAAAACTCCGGCATGCCAGAAGTTTCCGATGGGTGTGGACACGTCCCGCGAAGGGAACACGGCTCCGCGCCCATTCATAAATTCCTGAAAGTTAATGACACCGCCCGTATCAAGACACGTATTAATATCAAAATCAATGCCGTACGGTTGACTGCAATAGACCTGCCGTTCCGTAGAAACCACATCCCACATTTTTTCGGACGCGTCGGCGGAATCAATTTCAGCCAGGTCGCTCAATGGATTGCGCGAAGAGATACATAACTCACCAATATCCATATAAATAAAAATCTCACTATAACG
>JAGRMX010000354.1 GCA_020441025.1 Leptospiraceae bacterium | reverse complement strand
TACCGGTGCCGGCCATCCCGAAACCAGTCGTCGATTGGTGGCCATCCGGGAAATGCTGGCCAAACAAAATTTTACCGGATCCATGCGGAACCTCGCTGAGCGCACCGCCAGCCCGGAAGAGATCGCCTTAAATCACAATCGACAATACGTAGACTCTGTACGCGAGCGTTGCGCGGCCGGCACTCGTCATCTGGATACGGATACGGTCATCAGCGCAAAATCTTTTGATGCGGCTACACTGGCGGCGGGAGCCGGTCTGGAAGCCTCCGACCGCATCCTGGACGGCGAATTGGATCGAGCGCTTTTGTTGGTGCGACCTCCGGGGCATCACTCCCTCGGCGATCGAGCCATGGGCTTCTGCCTGTTCAATAACATTGCCATTTGTGCGCGTTATTTAAGAAAACAGGGACTGGAGCGCATAGCCATTCTGGATTGGGATGTGCATCATGGAAACGGTACGGAGGCTTCGTTTTATGACGATCCGCACGTTCTCTTTATCAGCACGCATCAGTATCCATTCTATCCGGGTACCGGCGCGGCTGCGGATACCGGAGTTGGTGCCGGAGAGGGATTCACTTTGAATGTGCCCATGCAGGCCGGCGCCGATACGGCCACATATAAAAAAGCTTTTGAAAGTTTAATAATTCCGCGCCTGAATGAATTCGCACCGGAGATAATTTTAATTTCCGCCGGATTTGACGGACATCAACGCGATCCGCTGGCCATGATCAATCTGGATACGGAGTTCTTTGTGTGGGCCACGCAAAAAGTACGGGAGGTGGCGGATAGTCACTGCCAGGGACGAATCATATCCTTTCTGGAAGGCGGATACGACCTGCAGGCACTGGCCGAATCCGTTTGCGCGCATGCCGAAACTCTTATCTGAGAATTCACACGCGCCGTTCTGGCAGTTGGTCCCGGGAGTGCTGGCATTGCGCTACCGCCGCTTCAGGATTCATCGCCATATTCTGTCCCTGGGTTTTACATCTGCGCAACTGCCGCATGAAGGACTTCACGTTCATGTGTATCGGAACTATCGCCAGCAGGCGCCAACACTGGTGTTGTTGCACGGGTTTCTGGATTCCAGTCATACCTGGCGTCGCCTTTTGCCGGATTTAAGTGAACGTTATAATCTGGTGCTGATTGATATACCCGGTTTCGGTTATTCGCGCATGCCGGCCATTCGCATGTTGTGGAACATTCCGTCCATGGCGGCTTCGCTGGCGCGGTTTATTTTTTCGACGCTGGAGTTGAATCCCGTGCGGTTGCTGACCCATAGCCTGGGCGGATTGTTGGCCGTTCATATCTTTCGGTATGCTCAACAGCAACTACCGGAAGCAAACATCGAAGCGATGCATTTGATCGCACCCGGTTTGTTGCGTATGCCGCCTGCGGAACGTGATAAAATCCGTCGCCAGCTATTTCCGCGTTCCATAGCGGAAGTACGCGAATTGATTCAGCAGATTTATACGCGCGAACGCGCCGATCTGAGCGATTGGATACTGCGTGGATTGTTATATGAATGGTCCCATACCGGGTATCTGTATCTGGCCGAGAATACGGTTGAAAATGAATCGAACATATTCCTGCAACCGGCGGACCTGAAACCGTACCAGAAATTCACGACGCTGTACTGGAATCAGGCCGACGGCATTACTCCGTTTGATATGGGACGACGCATCAAACGCGCCTGTCCGAAAATTCAGCTTATCACACTGGAAGCGGGCGGCCATGCGCCCCAGCAGGAAGCGCCGATGGTATTGTTGAATAAACTGCACGAACACTTGCTTTAAAGTGCGGATGAACCCATCTTGTTACTTGCAGCCCATGGCTAAGCCATAATCGACAGATACTCTGTTTAAAAAATTATGACTCGAGCATCTTCCGTCGGTACTTTACCATACGAATTACCAGATTTACCGGCACCGGCTTTCCGATGGGAAATTGCACCGATCCTTTGCCCTGTTTATAATCACGCAGCTCCGATGCAAAATGTTCCATTACTGTCGGATGAGGGTACAGACCGACATGCTTTGCATATCCGGCCATCATTATCTGCTGATCGCGCTTGCTGTTCGGAACCAATCCGAAGGCCGGAATGTTATAATTAAATAACTCTTCGGCGTCGGGTACCGCTTTCAGAATGGCGGCTCGCAATTCAGCCAGAGCCTTTACAACCGGAGCCGGAAAGGAGTTAATGTATTCATCGATTGTTTTATAATTCACGCCCGCAACTCACCGGGCAACAGATATCGCGTCACATAATCGGCGACGGCGTCCTCCAGTGAAGATATTGTCTCGCTATAACCTGAGGACCGCAGTCGATCGATCGGCGCGCAGGTGTAGTATTGGTATTTCGCTTTTAAGCTTTCGGGCATATCGATGTATTCGATATCCGGAGCTTTATCCATGGCCTTGAAAATGGCCGCCGCCAGTTCATTCCAGGTGCGGGCCACGCCACTGCCGCAGTTAAACAAACCACTGGCGCCCGTTCCATCCATGCAGAAATAAACCGTCATGCGCGCGGCGTCTTCCACATACAGAAAATCGCGCATCTGTTCGCCGTCTTTATAATCCGGATGATAGCTCTTAAACAGACGAATACGACCTTCCGCTTGAATCTGGTAAAAGGCCTTCAGCACCAGGCTGCGCATCTCGCCTTTATGATACTCGTTGGGTCCATATACATTAAAATATTTCAGTCCTACGAACTGTTCCGGAAATCCACGAGATTGTAACCACTGGTCGAACAGATGTTTGGAGTATCCGTACGCGTTCAGCGGTCGCAATAAATGCAATCCGTCCAGAGAATCGTCAAAACCGTCATTGCCATCGCCATAGGTAGCGGCACTGGAAGCATACACCATCCGGATGCCCCGGGGCAGAGCATACTCGGCCAGCTCAATGGAATACCGGTAGTTGTTCTCTATCAAATAGGAAGCGTCCCGGGTGGTCGTGGAGCTGTCCGCCCCGAGGTGCACAATGTGCTGAATGCCCGAAATTTCGTTGTTTTTCAGTAGCGATAGGAATACGCCCTTTTCGTAATAATTCTGGAACTGCAGGGAACGCAGGTTCATCCATTTCTCGGATTCACCCAGATGGTCCACCAGAATGAGATTGTGAACGCCACGCCGATTAAACTCGCGCACAACCGCACTTCCAATCAGTCCGGCCGCTCCTGTAACAACTATCATATAAAACCAAATCCCCGTCAGATTTCAGGTAAACAATGCGACAGTAAGTGCCCGATACAGTAAGGGAAGAGCTGCGGGCGCGTTGAATCGCTTCTGTACTATCCTGATATGGCAAAGATTATTTCAATCATAAACTACAAAGGCGGCGTGGGCAAAACGACCATAACGCTGCAACTGGGCGTCGCGTTGGCTTCGCAGCACAATAAAAAAGTCCTGATGGTCGACCTGGACCCCCAGTGCAGTCTCTCTCTGTCCACCATCGACGAGTATTACTGGGCGGACTGGCTGGAGCGCAAGGGTTCCCTGATCAATCTGCTACAGGGCTTTTTTGAAGAAGAGAAACCCACCGTAAATCCGGACTGGATCATTGAAAACGCGCTGGATCGCAGTTGGGACAGCATGCCCGGAAACACTCCGGGATTGGATTTACTGCCGTCGCACCTGGATCTACCGGAATTCGAAATGCTGTTGGTCAGTAAGAAACCGAAGTACATTTCCACCCTGGAAGAGTTTCATCTGAAACGATCGGTCATCTTAAAAGAGGGTCTCACGCATATACGCAAGCGCTACGACTATATTCTATTCGATTGTCCGCCCAATATTTATCTGATTTCGGGCAACGCGATTGTAGCCAGCGACTACTATCTGGTGCCCACCATTCCGGATTTTATTTCCTGCTACGGAATCCCGTTCATTTTACAGCATATAGAGAACATGAAGGGTGACATCAAGGAGCGCGGAATCCGATTGAATACCGAATTTCTGGGCATCATACGCAATCGCGTGCGCCAGGCGGGCAGTCATCTGGTGCGCGAACACGAAGAACAGAGCCAGAAACTCAAAATGAAGTACGGAGATATGCTGTTCGACACCATGATTATGGACCGCATCGGCGTGGCGGAACTGTTAGGTACAC
>JAGRMX010000353.1 GCA_020441025.1 Leptospiraceae bacterium | reverse complement strand
GCCGATAGCGTGCAAAACCCAGCCCAATAAGGCCAGGAAAAGTCCGCCCTGAGAAAGGGAAACCGAGAGCGGATAACCCAGAACGGCCAGCATACCGCCAAATGAACTGATATCAAAGCCCCTGCGGGCCAGAAAGGTCGCTATCATGCTACCGATGGATTGTCTGGCGGCCCGATGGCCGTCAATCATGTAAACACGCCGTCAGGGGATCGTCGGAAGGGATTCGCATGCCCGGGGAAGGAAATCGGGCTCAAAGCCCGAAAAAATGGAAGGTTTTATCCGGGGGAGACATAATTTCTTCAGCCTTTCTGACAATCGGCCGACATAGTAGAGGGAGAAGTTGCGCATATGTCGTTATTCGAAGATACTTTGACCATGAAGTCGCTGCACATGCTGGAAAGAGGCATGGATACGGCCATGTTGCGGCGCAATGTCCTGGCCAACAATATAGCCAATGTGGACGTTCCGCATTTTAAGCGTTCCGAAGTGATATTTGAAGCGGCCCTGAAACGTTCTCTGGATCAGGAAAAGGCGATTGAATCGGAGCCGTCCATTCGTACCACCCACGAGCGGCACATTGCCCGGCGACAGTTTGAGCCCTTCCGGGATGTACAGCCCGGCGTACACACGGACTATATGAGTTCCATGCGCAATGACGGCAATAATGTGGATATAGAAGATGAAGTGGCCAAACTGGTCCGGAATCAGATGCAATACAGTCTGATGGTGGACCGCATCGGCGGCACTTTCCGCCAGTTGAATACGTTGATCCGGATGGCATGATCCCGTTGAGGTAGATTTGTATGGGTATGTTTGATTCCATAAATATTGCGGCCACCGGCCTGAGTGCGCAGCGCCTGCGATTGGATGTGATATCCAATAACATCGCCAATGCCAATACCACGCGCAACGCCAACGGCGACGGTCCCTATCGTCGTGATCGTGTTGTGATGACACCCATTAACCAGCGTAATGTCTGGCGTTCGCCCGTATATCCGCGGGGTCTGGAAACCGGCATGGGCCGCGGTGTTAAGATAGAGCGCATCGAAAAGGACATGAGCGATTTTCGACTTATGTACGACCCTTCGCATCCCGACGCGATTCAAATCGGCAACATGAAAGGTTATGTGCGTCTGCCCAACGTGAATATAGTAGAAGAAATGACCGACATGATCAGCGCTTCTCGATCGTACGAAGCGAATGCGCAGGTTATTATGGGCTCCCGGCAGATGTTCACCCGCACACTCGAAATCAGTCGATCGGCTTAGTGAAGTCGTTCTATACAAATAAGCGAAATCAATAAGAACATATAGTTTAGTAAAAATAGAAATTAGAAAAGTGTTTGATTAACCAAGAATCTTTTTAAGAAAGACAAATAAATAAGAATGACGACAATACAGGATTTATATACGGGAGTACACGATGCAGGTTTATAGTACACCGGGGGTCGGCTTTGCCGGCGGTATGCCCCGCATTCAGGGATCCGACACCGGTGCTGTGGATTTCCCTTTAAAGACGACTTTGCCCCGGCACATGACCCCGGTCAATCAACCGCCGTCACCGGAGCGGGTTTCGGAGGGATTCGGACATGCGCTTCAGGAGGCGGTTCGGCGAGTGGAGGGTCTGGATAATAATGCCCAACAGTTGACCGCTAAGTCGGTGTATGCGCCCGATGAAGTCGATGCTCATGAGGTCGTGCTGGCCGCGGAAAAGGCGCGCTTCGCGTTGAATCTCACCAAGACCCTTGCGGACGGATTTGTGCGCACCTATCGTGAATTGACCAACCCGCGGTAATTTTTAATCGGTCGTTGAAATAATGACCGCGTAAATAATATAGAACGTTTATCATCGGCGCATAAGCATGCCGCCGATGCCGAACTTCCGACCCGATAATAAATCCGTCGTGCGAATCGCGGCGCGCACTGCACATTCGTTCAGTACTTCCGCTTGAACTTTTTTCCCCGGCTTAGAAAAAAAAACTTGTACACTGACCTGGTTCTGTTCCGATCTGGCTGGCTCTGATGCGACGTAATCCGGGACCAGAACAGCGCAGGAAAGGAACATGCCCGAACAATTGAAAAACTTACTGAACTCGGCTCAGGAACTCTGGGGGAAACTGGACAATACCAAGAAAATCACCCTGGGAGCGGTTATCCTGGTGGTGGCAATTGCCTTCGCTTCCATGTCGGCCTTTTCATCCCAACCGGCCAATGTGAAGTTATACGAAGACCTGAATCAGAGCGATTTTTCCGAAATAACCGCCGCCCTGGACGCCATGGGTTATGCCTACAACACATCCGGCGCCAGCTCCATCTATGTGAATCCCGATCAACGCGATGAGATCATCGTAAAGCTGGCCCAGGACAATTTGATTCCGGTGGGCGCCGAAGGCTGGGACATTTTTGATATTTCGCGCTGGGATGAGACTACGTTTGAAAAGAACGTAAAGCTACACCGGGCCATGAAAGGCAGCCTGGAACGCATGCTGATGAAACTGGACTTTGTGAAATCGGCGACGGTAGAACTGGCGGTGCCCCAGGATAACAACTTCGGAACCGACACCCAACCGGTGAAGGCGTCGGTGGTGATCCAACTGACTCCGGGTATAGATGCCGTTACCCGCAAACAGGTACTGGGTATGAAAAACCTGATCTATCGGGCCATTCCCGGACTGGAGCGCGATAATATTTCCATTACGGACGAGAACGGCCATGAATTTGCCGAGCCGGATGAACTGGACCTGGAAGAACGAAAGCTGCGTCTGGTGGAAAAGAAAAAAGAATTCGAAGAAACCGAGCGTAAGAAATGGCAGAGTGAAATTCATCAGAGTTTAACCGAGTTCTATCCGGAAGACCGTATTTCGATCGTGCGGGTGGGTCTTGATATCAACTGGGATGAAGTTACTGAAAAACAGAGTCTGGTCTTTCCGGTAGAGATGACCGAAGACAATCCGGATACGCCTTATTCCGAACGCGAAATCATGGAAGGCGGAACGATTCTGGTTTCACGCAACGCCAGGGAAGAAGGTTTTCGCGGCAATGGCTTTACACCCGGCGGACCGACCGGCACGGAACAGCAACTTCCGCCGGGCTATCGGGATCTGGATTACCAACGCGCCGAGTATAAGAATCGAGACGCCATCGAAAATTATGAATTCAATCGATCCGAACGAGAGATAGTACACCAACCCTGGGAGATGGGTCCGCGTTCCATCAGTGTGGCCGTGGACGGCATCTGGAAGCGATTGGAACCAAAAGAAGACGGCTCCGGCTGGCAGCGCGAGTATTCACCGCCTTCGCCCGAGGAACTTAAAACCATGGAAGAACTCTTGAAAGCTTCCGTACTGTTTAAGGCCTCCCGGGGCGACAATGTCACCGTCCGTCATGTACAGAAAGATCGCACGGAACAGTTTCGCAAAGAAGATGAAGAATTGCAGCGTCAGTTAATGATCCGTCGCCTGTTAATTGTCTCGGCCATCTCTCTGGCGGTGTTCCTGCTGGTTTTCCTGCTCTATCGGGCCATCAAAAAGGAGATCGCCCGACGAAGACGCCTGCGGGAAGAAGAGCTGGCGGCTCAGCAGCAGTTGATGCGCGAGGCCGCGCTCCGGGTCGCGGATGAAGGCGCCGCGGAGGTCGAACTCTCGGTGGATGAGAAAGCCCGTCGTGAAATGCTGGAAAATGCCATCAACCTGGCCCGGGAAAAACCGGATCAGGTGGCCAAACTCTTACGCACCTGGTTGGCGGATGAAGGGTAATCCCGCCCGTATAACTCAACTCCTGCTCGGGCAGAGTCACAATGGCTCTGCCTTTTTTTATGTTTTTGTGAACATATATATATGACGGCGAACCCGTCTGGCGCGGTCAAAAAGGCTTGCCCGTGTGCTTCCGGCTGTCGAACTTATCTGAAGAGCCCGTCCCGTTTTATGATCACTGTTATGCGATCGTACGTCGGAATGTTTTAATTACAGGTGGCTCGGAATTGAGGCTGAATCGAAGATGATAGTGCGTTTATGGGGTGTTCGCGGCTCGCTACCCACACCGCTTTCCACCGAGGAAATGCAGGGCAAAATGTTGCGCGCACTGGAGTATGCCCGGGAAGCCTGGCAGTCGGATGCCGGTT
>JAGRMX010000352.1 GCA_020441025.1 Leptospiraceae bacterium | reverse complement strand
AAATATCCCAGGCATCCTGCCATTGTTGAATCAATTCCTGCGCAATGAACGGATTTCGAAAAACAACCAGATTCTCGTCATTGTTTTCCACCGCGTTGGTGGACCAGTTAAAAGATCCGGTGGCAATCCATTCGTTGTCTACGATCATGGACTTACAGTGCATCTTACCGCCATGTGAGGCGATGCCTTTGATGGCCGTAAACTCGTTTCCATCCTGACGCGGAAAGGGACCGCCGGGCATATAGCGACCGGCGGAATACAATCGCGGCGCTTCTTCCGATGTGCCGCGTATAAAAGTCTTGTCATGCACACCGCGCACCAGAACCCCGCGCCGGGCCGCGCGAATCATTGCGGTGGTCAGCTCGTCGTGCGTGTGAGCAAAGATCATATACTTGATGTCGGTTTTGGCGTTATCCACCAGGCTGATGATGCGATTCATGGCGTCATCGCCATTGTACGGGCTATAAAATACCTGCAAATCGGTGAAGTTGACCAGAAAGTTATTATTGGTTGAGAACGGTGTTTTGCGGCTACCGTAGCGACCATAGTACATCTGTTCAAACTCTCGCCGGTAATAATCCGTCATTTCTTCATTTTCTATAATCAGATAATGATTATTACTTCGAAGAAAACCGGAGGTAGTCATATTTCCGGTGCCCATGAACGTATAGCGACCGTCGATCAATGCGAATTTATTGTGTTGAATGGCGGTTGAATTACCAAGGGAAAAAGGGATATTGGTGCGCAGTATGGAGCGATAACCGTCCGTTACCACCTCGTCCACATCGCCCACCATGCGTACATCCAGACCGCGCTCCTCGGCGCGAATCAACGCGTCGATGACCGATTCGCGGCTTAAATTATACACCGCCATGTCCACGGATGTGTCGGCTTCATCGATCAGTTCGATCAACTTCTGATCTATTTTTTTATCCTGGGAAGTGTCCTCATCGCGACCGGGATGCGTATAGTGGACGGAGAAGCGATAGGGGCCCAACAACCAATCGCGTGGATCTCCGAATAAATTCGTGGCGTCTCCATTGCTGCAATGCGAAAGAAATAAAGCGATACCCGGCAGCAGTACAATCGACTTCAGCAAAGCGCGCAAAATTTTAAACTCCGTTCCCTCCCGTAAGAAATGAACTTGCGGTGACGCCCCGCCGATCCTGTTGCTGGAGGTATTCATACTGCTATCCTGACTCACTCAGAAGTCTTCTGAAAACTGCCTTCGTGCGGTTTTCAGAGCATCGGGCTTCGAAAGCATAGCTTCCGAAACCATTATATTTCCCCGTTTTTGGAACGAGGGACATGGTCTCCTGAGCTAATTTTAGACTGATTTTATCCATCTGTCATCTCTTTTCATTCGAATCCGATTAAAACGTTAGCTCCATACCCATTTGAAAGGCCACGGCCTTGGTATTACCCTGGGGAGCGTCGTTGATCAGGCCGGCGGTGGCATAGTAGCGCATTGGATAAAATACCGCCGCCGTCGCCCAGAAGCGCCAGTTCAGCATAATCTCCCAATCAATGCCGATGTTAAACTCTTCACCCAACGGAGCGCCGAAACGACGCGCGGCCGACAGGGGCGTGGCATTCTCAGGAAAGAGCGCTATGGCCTGTAGCAAAAAGAAATTCTGTAATACGGGATCGACCGGATCGGAATTACTGAACAGGCCGCCGAACGCCTTACGCTGCTCCTGTCCGAATATGCCGATATGATTGGTATCATTCAAGCGCCACCAATCTAATTTTAAGTACAGGTTCGCCAGAATACCAATGCTGATGCCCAGGTGTTTTACTTCTGTACCGGATTGGCGCGCGCGTTCATAAGGCGTATCATCGATACCGTCGTCATCCACGTAAGCGGAGGGATGCAGTCCCCAGTTTAAGTTGGTAATCAGACCGCCCGCCTGGTCGCCCTTCATGGAAACGAAACCATGCGAAAATTGGCGCCCATCGAGGGTGTAACGTCCGCCTTCCGAAAAGAAATAAGAAGGTCGCAAAAGCAGACGACGCGAAAAGAACGCGAATTCCAATTCCAGCGACCAGGCACTGCCGTTGTTGTCCTGGTCTTCCGTGGGCAATGAAAGATCGTTCAATTCTTTCCGGTCGATACCGAAGCTTTCGGCATAGGTTAACGCTCCCTTGACCCAACTGGAATAGCCCCCGTTCAGGCGCGCGCCCCGCAGAAAGGAAAAGTCTTCATCTGAAAAGTTGCCGCTGGCGCCTTCATTGGTCCGATCGGAACCGCCGTCGTCCAACGCGCCAAATTGAGCGTAGTAATAAAACGCGCGTACGTCGAAGTGGGTGCCGCCCAGCTCTTCATCGCCGTAGATCGGAAAGCGATAGGTCAACCCCTGTCGGTAGGTGTTTACGTCCCCGTTAAAGCCTTCCTGTTTCTCGCTATCATGGCTGATGTACTGCACAAAGTTGATATCGTCCACATCCGAGCCGTTGGCATACACATCCAGTATGAGCAAATCCAGGCGGCCCAGCCGGCCGTACCAACGAAATACGACCGCATCGACGGTATCATCGAATATGTAATCGTTTTCTATGTAACCGCCCAGGCCGTAGTGTTGCCGACCGATAGTCAGATCGGCGCGATTGGTGCGATCCGGTTCGGGCTTGATGTGAATATCCAGAAAAAGCTTACCGAAGTTCACGGTGTTGGAACCGGAAAAGGTATCGCGCGAATCGTTGTTATTGTCTCGACCGGCCAATTGGTCGTGTCCCCAGAATCCGGTTTTCCAGATATCAACGCGCACATCCAGATACGGATTGATCGGAAAAAACGTATCCAGCGCGGCGCCCGCCACGATGAAATAGGCCCGATCATCGGTTTCATCGATACTTGTTTCGTTGTCTTCGTTTAGCTGCCGCAAATCGGTATCGTTCACATAGTTGAAATGATTCCAGAACTTAACGCGCCATTGAATGCGATCGACCAGACGACTCTTGCCTTCCTGGTCCAATCCGAAGTAATTTTCTTCATAACGAAAATCTTCCGGTCCGTACAGGGACGGTCCATCCAGCACGTCTTCCTGTACCGGAGACGGGGGAGTCTGCGCACCGGCGCCTTCCGGAGTGGAGTCTTCATCATCACGCGCCATGAGCGCGGCAGGCAATGCCAGGCCGAGCAAAACGGCGAGCATAAAGTGCCATGGTCCCCGTACGAATCCTTTGCCTTTTACGCTATTTGACCGGATCGGTGGATATGATGCATATGCCTCCGCATCCAATCGCATGGGACGATCGGTTCCAGCATACCGATCTTGATCTGTTTGCGATTTTTTACAATTCATGAATCCTCTTCGCATGAGTATTTGGTTTTAATTTTATCAATCCTGTCAGTTCCGGTCGATTTTTACGCGCCTATCGTCCCGGTGTTCCGTTTGCGTTAGTGCAGCTCCAATCCGCGGCGTTATCGTTCGTATCCAATGTCGGAATTGTGCGGATGGAACTCTGGTCGTTACAATCTGTCGCCCGACCCGTGCCTTCATAGACCACCGCCCCCGCCGCCGATCCCATGTAATCCAGAACCACGGTTGAACCCTGATCAATGGCCGAACCGGTCTGACCGTCGGGCAGATCCGTATCGTCCCGCACCAGAGCAAACGTAGCGCCGGCACCGCTCAACGACCAGGCGGTGCCCCGGAATATGGCCTTACGTCCGGACAGAGTCGCCGAGGTATAGCAGCCGGCATCCTGGGATACCACCACCACATATTCGCCCGGACCGATTAACTGATTTCCGAAATACACATCCCCGTTGAAATTACCGCCGCTGGTGCCGTACTGAATGGAACCACCGGCCAGATTGATGGTGCTGGTCCCTGGATTAAACACCTCATAAAACTCATCATCGCTTTCATCGCAGGCGCCCGCACCGCCTTCGAATCCGCTGCCGGTATCGGGGTCATAGTTCACTTCGCTTAATAACAATTGACCGGCATTCAGATCGCCGATGGGTACCACGTCACAGCGATTGCTCTGTCCGGGTGTGGGCGGCAATAGTTTGAAATCGACACCATTATCGTCCGTATCCACACCGTCCGCACAACGTGATATAGATTGATCCACCGGCGAAAAGTTGGTCACCACTCTGGCGGGACCGCTGCCTTC
>JAGRMX010000351.1 GCA_020441025.1 Leptospiraceae bacterium | reverse complement strand
GAGCCCGGATGACCGCCGCGTTGGCCTGACCATCTCGGGCCGGCTCCCGCACGCGAACAGTCAAAAGGCCGGTGGCAGTGTGTTCAATGCCGGGACGGCGCGAGCCGGGTTTGGTATGCACTTCAACTTTCATATATGCTATATCCGACCGTTAAAGAGTGTATGGTGTGATGTCGCTGTAAACGCAAAATACTGATTCGTATTCGATTGTTTTCATGAATTATCTTTCCCTTCGGAATTGATAATTTAAGGCATTGTCCGCCGTCACTATTAAGTCTAAGAAGTTATCTCAAAACCGCCTCCGTGCGGTGTTGGGAGTAGCGCAAGAACTCATCGTTTTGAGATGAGTTCCTGGTTAAAAGTGGTTGTGATGGTGTTCGGTTTCGTTATACCGCCTGCATGGCCCGTGCGGATCGCCTGAAGAAAGAACTGAATCTTTTTAATATCTATGCCATCGCCACCGGTTCTACCATCAGTTCGGGCTTCTTTCTCCTGCCGGGAATCGCCGCGGCCGGAGCAGGGGGCTGGACACCGCTGACCTATATCATCGCCGCGTTGCCGTTGATTCCCGGAATTTTCTGTATGATGGAATTGGCTACGGCCATGCCCCGCGCCGGTGGGATCTATTATTTTCTGGATCGCAGTATGGGCCCCTTAATAGGAACCATCGGCGGACTGGGCGTCTGGTTGGTAGTCGTACTCAAGGCCGTATTCGCATTGATGGGCGTGGGTGTGTATCTGGATCTGTACGTTTCGGATATTCCGCTGAAGGCGCTGACCATCGCACTGGCGGTCTTCTTCGGCATGATCAATTTGCTGGGAGCCCGCAAGACCGGCGTGTTTCAAAGTGTTCTCGTTGTCATCTTGCTCGGTATCCTGGGCTGGTTTTGTGCGATTGGAATTCCGCGCATTGAAATGCGTCATTTTTACGATGCCGGCGCCGTAGCTCCCCGTGAAGTTTTCGCCACGGCCGGTTTGCTTTGCGTGAGTTACATCGGCTTGACCAAAGTGGCCAGCGTGGCGGAAGAAGTTAAAAATCCGGAGCGCAATTTACCGCTGGGAGTCTTTCTGGGATTGATTACCGCGTTGGTATTGTATTTTGTCGGTTCGAGTGTGATTTTTGGCGTCGTACCACTCGCTCAATTGAGCGCCGATTTAACGCCGGCCGCCAGTGCCGCCGGAATCCTGTCCGGTAACGCCGGGCGAGTGCTGGTAACCGTGGCGGCGATTCTGGCGTTTGCCTCCGTCGCCAACGCGGGCATACTCAGCGCGTCGCGCTATCCGTTGGCCATGAGTCGCGATGCCATTCTGCCGGCGGTCTTTCGCAAGCTGGGACGCGATCAGATACCGGGCAACGCGATTTTGTTGACCGTTGTCTTAATCATCATCTTTATTCTGCTGCTGGATGTGCAGAAAGTGGCCAAGCTGGCGTCCGCCTTTCAGTTGTTGATGTTTGCCATGACCTGCCTGGCCGTAATCGTAATGCGTGAAAGTCATATTGAATCGTACGATCCGGGTTATCGGGCGCCGCTCTATCCGTACCTGCATCTCACTGGAATCCTGTTGCCCATGTGGTTCATTTATGAGATGGGCTTTTTTGCCATTTCATTTTCTCTGCTTTTGGTTGTACTGGGCGTGTTCTGGTACTATCGCTTTGCCCGTGCGAAAATTACGAGGGGTGGGGCCATCTATCATATCTTCGCGCGATTGGGCGAACGCAAGTACGAAGGCCTGGATCGGGAGTTGCGTGAAATCCTGCGCGAGAAAGGACTGCGCAAAGAAGATCCCTTTGATCGCATGATCGCCCGGGCGCGAGTAATTCAAACCGGGGAACGTGATCTTGATTTTGCCGATTGCGCCGTCATAGCCGCCGATCATCTGTCCCGTGATTTTGGCTATGACAGTACCGAACTCTTTGAGCGTTTTCTGGCTTCCGCCCGGGGGGGATCGGCGCCCTTGATTCAGCATGTCGCTCTGCCGCATGTGCGTCTGGCGGATATCAATGATCCCGAAATAGTCATCATCCATTCCGAACGTGGAATCGACATGCGGATTATGCGCGAATTCTGGGGCGATGATTTTGATCCGCAACCGGTGTACGGATTATTGTTTATGCTGGGGCCCGAAAACAATCCCCGACAGCATTTACGACTGTTGGCCCAGGTGACCGAATGTGTAGACCATCCCGATTTTTTAAATATATGGTTGGCGGCCGATACCGAACAGGAAATCAAAGAGGTGTTGTTGCGCGACGAACATTTCCTTTCGTTAAATCTGCAGAGTGGAGCCGCTACCGGTACGTTAATCGGACAAGAACTACGGGCCGTCGATTGGCCGGCCAGCGCCCTGGTGGCCATGATCCATCGCGAGGGACAATTGATTATACCTCACGGACAGACGGTGCTGGAATCCAACGACCGCCTCACGATCATCGGCGAGTCCCGGGACATTCAACAAATCAAAGTGCGCTTCAGACTAACCTGAGAAACGATTATGACCGTCGCGAAATGGAAAATCCTGGAATCAAATTATCTGGTAGATGATAAATGGTTACGCCTGCGGGTGGATCGCTGCGAATTGCCCGACGGGCGGATCATCGCTCCCTTTTACGTATATGAATTACCCGATTGGGCGATTGTACTGGCTCTTACTCGCGAGCAGCGCGTGGTGTTGGTGCGACAGTATCGACATGGCCGGCAACAAATCGGACCGGAGTTGGTCTCGGGTATTATCAACAAAAATGAAAATCCGTTAGATGCCGCTCGCCGCGAGTTACTGGAAGAGACCGGCTATGCCGGCACTCAATGGATCGATCTGGGAACCACCTGCGCAAATCCGGATAGTCACACCAACAATGCTCATTTGTTTCTGACGCTCGACGCGTACCCGGCCGGAGCACAGAACCTCGATCCTCTGGAAATTCTGGACGTGGAATTGATTTCACTTTCGGAAATGTGGCGGCGCGCACAGGACGGCCGATTTTTACAGGCCATGCATCTGGCGGCCATTTTGCGGGCCATGCCCCATCTTCCGAAAAATTTGTGAGTCCGCATTGATCATCGGAGCGGTCCGTATTTTCTTGCATGGCGACAATCCGTTCGATCGGATGCTGATATCGGCGATTAAGGTCGTACATCAAATAAAAAGCATTTAAAGCAAGTTTACAGGGCATGCAATCAGGGCATGCAATCATCGAGGCCCATGTCCGGCGTATCCGCCAGAACCATAAACAGGCGATCCAGACCGAGTGCGATTCCGCTACACTCGGGCAGACCGCTGCCATGTTCTTGCTCCGCTTTCCGGAGCGCGCCGAGCATTTCCGGATCCAGATCCATTTCCGTCTTACCCAACCGACGCCGACGGGAATTCTCTTCCGCGCAGCGACGGATGTACTCGTCGGCATTGCGCAATTCGTAGTAGCCGTTGGCCAGTTCCACTCCCTTCCAGTACAGTTCAAAACGACGCGCGACTCCCTTCTCCACTCGACTTAACGCGGACAGGGCCGGGGGATAATGATACACAAACTCGGGTCCGTCTTTTCCCAGGTGCGCTTCCACCTTGTTCAGAAATACGAAAAAGAACAGATCATCATACTCCGTTTCCGGTGTGTCGGCCAACTGGGAGCCCATGCTTCGGACGACCTGCGCCAGAGTCTCCGGTTCCCAGTCCCCGATTCCGACATGGCGCTGGAGCAACTCCCGCACCGAACTCTTACGCATGATAAGGGACCGGTTCGGGCTCAGAGCCTGCAGCAGATCGAAGCATTCTCGCATCAGATCGAATTCATCGGCCTGCACACGATACCATTCCAGCATCAGAAATTCTTCCCGGTGCCAATCGCCCTGATCGCCCTCCCGAAAACAATGGGCAATCTGGAAACAACTGGAGCGCAACCCGGCCAGGGCCGCCTTCAAACCGTATTCGGGACTGGTAATCAGGTATCCGGCTCGATCGCCCGATTGGCTTTTGATTCCGAGGGGGCTTTTGCGAACCCCGCTGCGAATCACCGAAAAGGAATCCAGATGGGCCTCAAAACTGCCGGTGGATCGCAGCAAACGCGATTCCACTTCCAGGTAGTCCCGCTCAGATTGAAAAAAATGGCGAATTTGGCGCAACAGGCTCGCAAATTCTCGAATTCGGTCGG
>JAGRMX010000350.1 GCA_020441025.1 Leptospiraceae bacterium | reverse complement strand
GGGCGCATGCGTGCGATAGTACTGCAACACGCTCAATACAATCGCATGCGTGAATGCCGGTTGTCGGGGAACGGGCAGTTGCGTGTATGCATGCACGTCCAGCGGCAATACATTTACACCGGGTTGATTCCGAAATCGCGCGGCGCACTGTTGCAGATACGTCTCCGAAACTTCCAGAGCGGTAATATGCTCGACCCGATCGACAAAGTACTCTTCCAGATACCCCGGTCCGCAACCAATATCCAGAATGCGACTATCGGCTTCCAATCCAAGTACCGCGTCCGCCCGTTGGCAAAAGAAGCGAGTGCTGAAGCGCATAATGCGATCAAAAATCGTCGATTGGTTCCAGTAGGTCGTCCAATTCATCTGTGTTGCGTCCGACGCAATAAAATAAGCCGTTGATTGTACACCGGCAACTCCACTCGATCCAGCTCCTTCCATTGATTCGCCCCTGCGGAGTTCCGGAACTCAATTTCCAGCGCGTCGATTTCGGATCTTTCCCGGGGACCGTCAATATCCGATGCTTCCGTGCCATTCTCAAGCGGACGTATCGGCTCTACATGCAGTCGGTACGTCAGGCGATCTATGGCTCGCGGAAAAATCAGGGCCTTATGCTCGGAGTACGCCAGCATATGATATACGGACAACGGCACGCTGATGATTTGATTGTCGGGTACCTGCGCCAGCAAGCGTCGCATGGCCAGCAATCGATCTCGTCGCACCTGATAGCGCGGCATATGGGTTCCCGAAATAAAGCGCATGTTATTGATCAAAGACAGTTCCGATCGCTGAGTTATTCCCAGCGCGGCCACACAACATATCACAATCCAGGTAAGGTGGCGCGTCTTCCAACTCCCGTCGGGTATTTCGGTTTGCGGCAGTCGTTTGCCGATCACTTCCAGCCAGCCCAGAAAAAGAATCAAGGCGATGGGCCAGGCGTGCTGACTGCGAAAATCAATGGCGTAGTCCAGACCGGACAGGGCGTTGATACCCATCAGCGCCAGCGCTACCGGCGTATAGCTGGAACGCAGAGCAAAGGGCAAAAATGGAATCAGCATGATTGCGTAGTACACAAGCGCTCGCGGGCGCAGCAATACCCGGATCACATCCAGTGGTTGGGTGAACATACTCATGAGTTTCGCGAATACATCGTCACCGGGAAATTGTGGAAAAATATTGAAGGCCTGAATATCATCGACCCCGGGATATACCCACTGCTTAATTATCACCATGCTGAATACGAATTGTATCAGGGCCAGGCCGAGCAATTGCAGTCCGAAACGGCTTTCCCGGCGCAGAAAAAACTGCTGCAATCCCAAAAGCGCGGGCAGCAGAAAATAATTCTCCCGCACCAGCACCAATCCAGCCAGCATTAAGAGCGCACCGGTCTTTCGGTTTCCTTTTAGAAAATAAAAATAGAGCGACAGAAACAAAAGACCGAATACGTCGGGAAAAAAGCCCTGTCGCGCGGCCTGCATGGACGGCAGGAACGGTAACAGCAGCATGCCGACCAGGGCAAACTGACGCACATGCCCGACTGTACGCATGGATTTATAGACCAGAGTCGCGCAACCCGCCATCACAATTACCGGCACAAGTTGTAAATAGACATGCGGTTGCGGTAGCCAGGCATACACCGGCCACAATATATACAGAATAAAGTTTTGATGAAATGCCAACGTTGAGAGTACAGGATGATTGTCCTCCGCATAGTGACGCATGCCAAAAATCTCAATATGCTGAATGCTGTTGAACATTCGTCCGGAGTTCACCGCGTTGAATACGCTATCATGGAAAATGGGGAAATCCATGCTCATGGCACCCGCGCCGAACACCAGCAGCACGATTCGTCCGGCATCGAGTACACACCAGAGCAGCAGTACGATCGACATCCAGTTCAGGCACTTCGTTCGTCGCGATACCGACGACGTCAGCATCAAACCGCACAATCCGCTGCGTCCCAGCAAGAGATAGCGAACGTACAATAATCCGCACAGTCCGGCCATGAGTAAATGCACTCCGGAATGCAGAGTCACGAAAATGGTCGACTGGACATGAACCCGGGTGATGGTTGAAATCAGGGTGATGCCAATCAGAACACCACACAGAATCACGCCCATATCCACAACGACCGCGAGGCGTTGCGCCCCCACTCTCTCATAAAACTTACTCAGCATACATCGATTCGTTTGCGTTTGCGCCGGTGGGCGATTGCGTGCGTTGCCAGAGAGAAATACGTCCGCCCTCCGCTTCATCATAACCGTACAGCTCGCGCCACTCTTTATTTGCCGGCGGACCGAAGATCTCCGCATCCAGACGGGCGGCGGTCTGAAATGCTTCCCATGTTCGGAGCGATTGCAGGCGCTGTCTGGGCCATTCTACCCGCACCACATAGTCAACCCGGGAAAGATTGCGCGGCAGAATCGTTACGGGCGCCGATCGCATAAGAGCGCTGACCCAAATATTTCGTGCCCGCAAATCAATCGCCATGGGTTCATCCGGCGGGACAAGCGCCAGCAATTGTTCCAGCGCTTGCCCTTCCCGCCATTGTTCAATCGCCTGTCTTTGTCCGGTGTGACCCCGGGCAATTAAGCTGCCGACGGCAATATTGGATTCGAAGGGCGGTCGTCGGACCAGACTGTTCTGGGGCAGCAAAAACAAAAGCGCCAGACCGATGTGAACGTAGCGCCAACCGGGCGCGGTGCATTGCAATTCCCGCAGCCACAGATAAAACAGGAATGCCAGCAATGGCCAGCTGTAATGCAGATGCGGTTGCAGCGCGGTAGGCATGCCGGACAAAATATAAATCAGCATCATGGGTACCACGACCAGGAATTGCGGGCGTTTTAATATGGGATAGAACGGCAGCAGCAAAGCCAGTACGTACATAAGCGCCTGTGGACGTAGAATGTATTCGAGCGTACGCATCGGGTCACTGAACATGTTTGTTATAACTGCCGACGGATTCGTTCCAAAGTAGTGAAACAAACTCAACGCGGTCATGGCGTCCGCCGTATTTCCCTTCTGGAATGTCCAGATGAACATAAAGAAAACTGTGTACACAACTCCGGTAACAATCAATCCAATACCAAAGCGGCGTGTTCCCGGTTCAAACAAATAGTAAAACCCGAGCAGCGTCAGAAAAATGGCGTAGTCTTCTCGAATCAGCACGAATAACAGAGCGAGGATGTAAGCGCCGAAGGATTGCCGTCGCTCCATCAGAATGAACAGGCCCATGAGCAGCGGTTGTGCGAACACGGATGGACTGAATCCGCACATGGAATGGGCCACGGCCGGAATCATCAGCAGTACAAGCATCGTACCGACCGCGATCGGATTCCAGCCAAAGCGTCGCAACATTAGCATTCCGGTCAGGAGAATGGCCACGCCGGTGAGAACCACGGCAATAAGCTGCAATACGATCGGGTTACGCACAACACCCAGAGCCAGAGCCGGTGCGATCATCAGAAAATTGCGATGAAAGGCAAAACCGGGTACAGTGGTTTCCGCCCGGGCGTAATGCTCCAGACCCAGCAACTGAATGTGCTGGATGGCATTATTAAAGGGCCGGCCTTCCAGCAGACTCAGCGATCCTTCCAGAAAAATGGCCAGATCCACGGTGGCCATGTGCGCGTACGCGGTTACCCAGTAGACTTTCAAAAGATGGAAGCTTATAAAGCCCGCCGGAATCGCTATGAAAAGCAAACCGGCGTAACGGCGTGCGCAACGTTCACCGAAGCGAAGTATAGCTGAAAATTTCTGCATCATACGCGAATCGACGCGCATATACGATCTACGGGGATCAAAGACGCCACCTTTTTTTTAATTCAATCCGGTCGGATCGGTTTCAAGCGTATCGGTCCGAATCCGTACCGGCATATCGTCACTACCAAAAGGAAAATGCATATTATCGCGACGCGTTTATTGTTGCTTTATCACGACCGGCAACATAGCTGGAGAGAAAACCGAACAGGCGCACTCAATCCGCCTGGCATATATTCGAACAACCCGATGCAATTCATGATTCCGGCTAATGAGAAATCCCCGCGCGCTCTACCGTTACTGTCCCTGTTGCGTGAGCAAATCGAGCGACAGGGTTCTGCTACTTTTACAATCCGGGGTACCAGCATGTTACAACTGTTTCAT
>JAGRMX010000034.1 GCA_020441025.1 Leptospiraceae bacterium | reverse complement strand
CTTAAATAAAGAATCTCATCACCGCCGGAGACGGAATTGCGCAGTGCAACGGTGGCCCATCCATCGCCGATCTCCAGAACAGTGCCGATCAATTCAAAGCCATGATGAACGACACGCTCGGTGTTCCCATAGTATGTATCGAATCCTTCATTCGTAATTATCTCTCCGGTAGTGTATCCTCGATTAGGGATGCGCATCAATTCGCGCAGCCATGACGGATCAACCCGATACGGTCGCTGATGCAAGGAGTCGATGGCCTGACGATACGTATGAATGACGGAAGCCAGGTAGTGAATGCCTTTCATGCGTCCCTCAATCTTAAAAGAGTTTACGCCCGCGTCCATTAACTTATCCAGATGTTGGATTAAGCATAGATCTTTTGAATTCATTAAGTAGGCGCCGTGCTCGTCTTCCATTACCGGAAAATATTGTCCGGGGCGCTTTTCCTCTACCAGGTCGTATTTCCAACGACAGGAATTGGTACAATCGCCTGCGTTGGCGGATTTGCCGGTCATGTACGTACTCATGTAGCACTTCCCGGAGTATGAAATACAAATCGAACCGTGTACGAAACATTCCAGATCAATGTCGATGGCGGCGCGAATATCGCGAATTTCATCCAGCGTCAACTCGCGAGCCAGTATCAAGCGATGGGCGCCCAGGCGTTGCCAGAAGCGGGCACCCGCGGCATTGGTAATATTGGCCTGCGTACTGATATGCCGTTCCAGTTCCGGAGCCGTTTCCGCCAGAAGATCAAACACGCCCGGATCGGAAACGATAACCCCGTGGGGTCGTAGTTCGGCCAACAATTGAAAGTGTTCTTTGAGTGGTTGTAGATTCCGATTGTGCGCTATTACATTCGCCGTGACATACACTCGCTTACCTGTGCGACGAGCATCCCGGATGGCTGTCGCCAGAGTTTCCGCATCAAAATTGCGACCCATGGCGCGTAAACTGAATTCGGTAAAGCCCAGATAAACCGCATCGGCACCGTAATGCCAGGCGATTTTCAGTTTTTCCGGGTTACCGGCGGGTGCCAGCAATTCCGGCAGTCGGTTGTCATCAGAGTTCATTTTAATTACGCAACGCGGTTACCAGACCTTCCGGATCGTCGGTACCGATGCGAAAACGTTTGCCGTTCTTGAACACCAGTTGCACGGCGTCGAGTCCGCTGGTATTGAACATCCATCCACCGGATGGTACGTAGCGAATGCCGAAGCCGTACCACCATTTATTGCGCACTGCTTCAATCGATTCGATATCGGCGCGGGTTATAGTGCGCCGAATTAAGCCGGGTCCGAATGCAACCTGAATATGAGTGGCATTCACCCGCACGGTTAACGTAAAGAACAGGAGTAAGACTATCGCCAGAATGACCGCTACCGCAATCAAGACATTGCGCACTTCGGCAACTTCATCCGGTACGGTGAAGATGGCTCCCAGACATATAAGCAGCGGTACAAAAACCGCAATGCTGGTGGTCCAGCCCATCTGGGTATGCTTGTAGGTTTCGTTTTCCATGAGTTACAACCTGCCGGGCGTGGTGATACTGTCATGTAATTTTGAACGGTCCGCAGGCGGTCGAAATCGTCATCCCGAAAGAAGCAAGCAGATTTCAGCCCAACCGGGCCGAGGAATAACGGTCCGTCTGCCGGGCTTGCATTTTCTGATGCCAATCCAATCCCGGCGAAATGCGTAGAAAACAAATCCCGCCGGAACTGTTGCGTGCATAAATTTAAGTGATAAATTCGGTAAAATGGCTTGCCCTGTTTCCAGTTGAATTAAGGATGATCAGATCTTTAATAGACTCTAAGGCTCCATTTCCAGCATGCGAACGAACCGGAATATTAACTCAGGTAGCCGGGATTCTATCCGCTATTTTGTGGAGCGGGGGCGGAACGGCTCTATTCGTCGACGGCAAATACTGACCGGCATCTGTCTGTTTTTATTTGTGCTGCAGTATCCGTTTCCGGTTCTGCATGGCTGCCCTGTTGTAAATCCCATTGCCCGCCTGCAATTTGAACAGCAGCGGACCGCCAATAGGGACAACGTTCCACCCTGTCATCGACATCTGCACAATGCCGAACATCAGGAGACAACTGACGAGAGTGTTGACGGTCATGATCATAAGGGTCACCGACATGATAGTTGCCCGGTATGTAATAGTTATATTTTTTTTATAATAATCGGTCTGATATTGATTCCGCCGATGCTGTTGCGTCCGCGACGATTTTCAGTCCGGCAGATCCCGTTGAGTCGAGTGGCGCCGGTGCTGTTTTCTTTTAGGCGACCGGTTGCGCGCGGCCCTCCCAATTTGTGTACTCACCAAAACTAACATCACCGGCATGGCAACGAGTTCGGAATTTAATATCTGCCGATAAGCGTCCGGTTTGAGCGGACTATCTATTTCAGGATTTGTCACGGCGGTGGTGTGTCCGTAGCAATGCGGGCAAATAACATTCATTTCTAAAAATGGAGCTATTATGATACGTACTTTATGCAAACGGGTCGGAAGGACCTGTATGGTGGTGTCGATATTTTTTATGACACTGACCACGGTGTATGCTCAGAATGAATCGGATACGGAAGAATCCACTTCCGATAATCAGACGGGCATGGAAATGTCGGATGAACGGCGGGAAGATTCCGCCCACGATTCGTCCGAAATGGGAAACAATGCGCATGGTGGTCGGCATGCTCGACCGGATGCGGTGGCGCCGGCGGGAGTGATGGGTGATCATACGCATCATGAAGGCCGCTGGATGGTTTCTTTAAAGTTTATGTCCATGGAAATGGACGGCAATCGCCTGGGTGACGATCGGAAAAGTCTGGAAGAAATGTTCTACTTCCCGCAATACAGTCCGCAATTCACGACGGTGAAATCCAACGGGCAGTTCGTGCAGGTATTGAATCCGGGCGCGTACTATTACAGCGCCGTGCCCATTCGTATGCGCATGAATATGTACATGGCAGGCGCGATGTACGGCGTAAGCGACAATTTGACCATTATGAACACTTTGCCGCTTATGAAAATCAGCATGGATCATATGACCAGACGGGGTCAGTTGTTCAAAACCGAAACGGACGGAGTGGGCGATTATCGTTTTGGTATGCTGTATCGATTTGTGAATACGGACATGCATCGATTGCACTGGAATCTGGGGTTGTCGCTGCCGACCGGCAGTATCGAAAAAAAAGATGATACGCCCGTCGGATACAAACAGAAGTTGCCTTATCCCATGCAAACCGGCAGCGGTACCTATGATATTCTGCCCGGTGTGACCTATCGCGGTTTTGCGGAAGATTTTTCCTGGGGCGCCCAACTGCTGGCCACATTGCGTACGTCGCAGAACAAAAACGATTATCGTCTCGGTAACGTGTATGAGTCCAGCCTGTGGATAGCGTATCGATTGCTGGATTGGTTGAGCGTGTCGGCGCGACTGAATGGAATTGAGCGTGACAACATCGAAGGCGCCGATCCGGATTATGATCCGCAGTTCATCGCTACCGCCGATCCGGAACGCAGAGGCGGCCGCGTAGTTCGCGCGCTACTGGGATTTAATTTTTTAATACCCGGTGAAACGTTCGGCGGATTGCGCTTGAATCTGGAATACGGCGAACCGATTTATCAGCACCTCAACGGTCCGCAACTGGAAGAAGACGCTCTGTTTTCGGCCGGCGTACTGTACGCGTTCTGATGATCGAACTTTAAGTTTGTTGCCGCGATTGTTATGTGCCACAGTAGCCGACTCTATCGGTAGGCAATAGCAGTCGCGGTTTTTTATTGCGGGGTTATATTTTGGGCGTAGGCCTCTATCAATTCCGCTTCCAGTGCGGATACAGCCGTGCGCACGGCATCGTTGGAAATATTGGTCAGGAAAACCAGCGCCAGGTCGCTATCGGGCATCACAATCGCCCGGGTAAAGAAAGTGCCGGCACTGCCGTCGTGATAGCTGATTCGCATACCCTGGTGCTCGGCATGCTTCCAGCCCATGGCATAATCCGGTCGGCCATAGTGCATGAACTCATACGTGGATTGATTGAGATGCCGATCCTGGCCCCGCAGGCCGCGCAGATGTATTTGAATCCAGGCCGCGAAGTTGGCCAGGTTCATTTGCACGTTTCCGGCCGGTGTAAAATAGCGCGGCAAGACAATCGATGGCACGGAGCGGATGGCGTCACCCGAGCCCACGTGACCGGATGGCCAGTTCGGATTCTGATCGGCCGGGAATCCCACTCCATATTCCAGGTGCAGGAGTTCACGCATGTTTCGGGCCAGCAATTGATCGTAGTTCCGGCCGTCGGCTGTTTCCAGCAGGGCCGCCGCCACCACGTAACTGGAGTTGGAATACTCGTGATCTCCGCTGAGCAAGCGGCTGATATTCCGATTACGAGACGGCTTTTGCATGACCAGCAGGCTGAAAGCCCGGCGTTGATCGCTATCGCTGCCCGGTAGCGTGGGTAGTTGCGTGAACTCCGTCGGTTCTATGAACGGTTGCAGCCCGGCCCGGTGCGACAGGAGATCCGCCAGCGTGATCTGTTGATAATCCGCGCGAATCAATGGCCGCCATGCGGGGTTCACTTCAGCGATGGTGCTATTCCAATCGATCCGGCCGGCTTCCACCAGACGGGCCGCGATGAATGCGGTCATGGCTTTGGTATTGGATCCCAGGTGAAACGGAGCGTCCTGATCCAGCGGTGTGTTGGAGTTCACGCGCCCGCTTCCGGTAAGGGCCATGGCGGGTTGACCGTGCGAGCGAATTACGGCGATGCCCAGAGCCGGGATGCCGTACCTTTCCCGATAGAGCGTACTCAATTCCACCAGACGGGCGTCGAGCGCGGATGGGGGCTGGGCTTCTTGAGATGCCCGACAGGCTATTTGGAGTAAAATGACGATAATCATCAGGTATCTCATGGCGGTGAATGTGATTTTAAAATGGCGCACAGACAAAAATCTGAGTGAAAACGGGTAGTCGGCAACTCAAAATGGCCGCCATAGCGGCTGTGCCGGATAAGCGCCGGTTTTTTTTGCAACTTTTTAGACCGAAAGGGGCCCAATCAGACAGATGAGTGTGAATCAGCATCAGCAGCAAAAAAACCGACACATTCAGGCCGATCGCAATGCGGCCGAGGCGGCCCGGGATCGCTACGGTCGTTCCGGCAATGCCGCCCATCAAACCGGGACGGGCGGTCATTCCGGTCACAGTCCCGGTCGACGTAGAATCCGCGCCGCCGTTATTCGACGCCATGTAGCGGCCGTATCCGGTCGCGCGCGACGCAGTGTGATTGAATGGAACGCGCGCAGCGATTTTCTGGAACAGATCAAAAAGCGTCGCTGGGAAATCTTTCACGGCATTCGACGAATCCGTCGGCATCGGATGCGCGAGCAAATTGTGGATACCCTGACGCATGGTACCGGTTTTGCGCTGGCCATCGCCGCGCTGGTCGTTTTGACCGTGCAGGCCGCCATTACCGGCGGCGCCCTGCGCGTTGCGGTTTGCGCCATTTTCGGTGCCACGCTGGTCATCCTGTACGCCGCTTCGACCATCTATCACGCTCTGCATCATACCAGGGCCCGGCGTTTATTTCAGAGACTGGATCACATCTCTATATTTCTGTTGATTGCCGGTTCATACACACCCTTCGCACTGATAAATATCGGCGGCGCATGGGGTTGGAGTATCTTTGGCATTGTGTGGGGTATTGCGATTGTCGGCATCACTCTCAAAGCCATTATCGGGGAACGCTTTGAATATCTATGGGTAGGAATGTACCTCGCCATGGGCTGGATTGCGGTCATCGGTTTAAAGCCGCTGATGGAATCGATTCCCGGCGGTGGATTAGCGCTGCTGGTGGCCGGTGGTGGCGCGTATACCGCAGGCGTGATCTTTTTTGCCTGGGAAAAGCTGCCCTTCAATCACGGTATCTGGCACCTGTTCGTACTGTTGGGCAGTCTGTTTCACTTCATAGCCGCTTATCAATACGTAGCTCTGGCTTGATGATCGCCTTTAGAATCATGTTTTAATGCGGATTCGTACGCTGATACCGCAATTTGCCGATGTACCTTAGCCCGGTTTGTCGTTTAATCAGCAGAAATTCTGTTCTACCCATTGGCAGATAGAGTTCCAGGCCGGCGAAGCGATGTATTCATCGGTCCAGCGCTTGAGTGTTTGCACATCCTGCCAGTTATCCAGGGGATAATCGTCCGGCAGGTTTACGTTTCCCCTTCGGAAGCGATCGCCCAATAATTGCGCGCCGGTGTACGCATCCACATCCATGACCGTGTTTAATAACGCATTCAGCAACGGGACCGCCGGTGTCTTGCCGCGTTGTAGTGGAAACATCCAGTTGAGAATCCCCCAGGAATCGGGGTTGCGGACCACTTTTGGTGAAATGCCCTCCTGGGTAACGCCGGTACCCAGTGAAAGCACCCGTACCTGTTCCATGGTTTTACCGGCTTTTTCCAGCAAACCGGCCGCAACCACATTGGAAAGCGTCAAGGTGCAGGGGTTATTCGCGAAAATACCGCCGTCGGCAAAATAACCCATCGATTCGTTTTCGGCAATGCGATGGGGCGGAAAATACACCGGCGCCGCGCTGGTACACAACGCCGCGTCTACCGATCGAATTTCCGGATGCGCACCGGCGGTAAAATTATCCAGAGTCATCGGTCGCCAGTTTCCGGTGTTCGGATTCAACAGTTGCAATGTGGCCACGTTTACCGGGCGAATGTCTTTTAAGCGGGCATCGCCGTATTGACTGGAGTACACTTTTACCAGGCCGGAGTTGGAGTATTTGATGTGCAATAAATCGCCCAGATCAAAGCCTTCCAGTTGCACCATATCCTTATCCAATCGATCTTCCAGCCGGTGCAGCAGGCTTTTTAATTTAGAAAGAAATCCGCTGCCGCGTTTTGAGCCGGCTAACGGTCCCCGGTAAGGCGTGAAGATTTCACTGCCATCGTTGAGAAACATTTGAATTAATCTTTCAAGCGGAATGTTCTGCGCCATGGCCAGAGCCAGGGTACCGCCGGCGGATGTGCCGCCGAACACGTTTACGCGTGCCAGAATTCCGAAACGACGATCCAGATCGTTGGCCAGCATGGCGGGAATCAATCCGCGGATGCCGCCGCCATCGCAGGTAAGTATTAAAAAGTTCTGGTTTGGCATGGTCGTTTTATTTCTCCAATAATGCGATAGCTTGCGATTACAAACTATAAAAGTAAACGAATAATTTAAATCGTGTGCGTTTGCAATGATCTGTGTTTGTAAATGAATATTGATACGCAGATGATTGCATGCGAACTCAATATAATTACATTTTTGCGCAGGTTTTATTCCGAATTTTTCCCTGTTCCGCGGCTCCGTATGATTGCATTGTCTGGCGGTATGCAAAAAGCATAAAGGTCCGGTTCTGCTACATATAATCATTGACTTTGAGTCTTGTCGTGAATGATGTTCAGAGCTATTTTCGGGTGCGGATGTTGAAACATGCATGTCGGAATCGAAGCGCCCGGCAAAAAGTCATTACGGCATGGGAATTCATTTCATAATAAATACATAAGATTTAATCGTTTAATCTCGGAGAGCATGTAACTGCTCTGATGGTGATAATGCAATGGAAGCTGAAGAACAGGAAAGCCGGGCCGCGTCCGATTGGCTAAAGATAAACCATAGCTTCAAGTGGCATACAATCGCCGTGTTACGAGATGTTGTCGAAGTGTTTCGGCACTGTGGTTTAATCATCTTTTTTCTGGGATTTGGAGCCGTTTTGCTGCTGGTTGTGCCTCAGGGAATCGACGCTATTCGCTATTTAAAAGACACGGATGAGGGCTTTGAGTCCGGGCGAATCTCCCTGTTCCTCGGCACAGGAATTTTCTGGTGGAGTTTGCAGAGCTGGTATGGCGCGCGCGCAATTCTGGCCCTGAGCGATATTCGTTACGTCAGTTACGGGCGCAGTGTGTTTTTTCAAAAGTGGATTCCCAGGTTCTTTGGATTGATCCCGTACTTGATTATGTACCTCGCCCTGGATGTGTCCGCGCCGACAAATGAAGCGGGCGAGCTGATATATATTTATCTGTATCTCGGGATGCTCAGCATTGTTTATTTTCTCATCGTCGTACTCAGACGGAAATTCCTAAAAAAAGGACTTAATATAGAACCCCTTGATATTCGCGCCGAAGCGTATGATGTTTACAGCAATATGCGTAATTGGGGGTTCTACTGGTTCTCAATACTTTTTTTTGTAACGCTGGTGTTATTGATTCCTTTTGGAGGAGATGCGACGCAAAGCGCGATGGTGAGTATCGGTCCGGTCGCAATAATTACTCTCGCGCTGGGCAGCTGGATTTCCCTTGGATATCTGGTGAAACTGCTCACCCGCGTCCTGGATTTCCCGGTGGGTTACATAGCACTGACCGCCTTTGTGGTTTTCAGCTTCTTAAATTATAATCATGATATGCTATTATTGCCGCTTGATGAGCAGGATAAGATAGAACTCAATCAACAGCCGCAGTATGTGAAAACGGAAGGGTTATGTAATGCGGAATACGATAAGTTCGACAATCGCAGGTTGCTTGAAGATTTCGAAGCGTGGCTCCGGAATCAGCGTCAACGCAATGGATATTCCGCCCGGCAACCGTACCCGGTGTTGATTGTCGCGATAGAAGGCGGCGGTATGCGCAGTGGTTACTATGGGGCCGCTCTGCTGGGCGCCATGCATGATGAGCTGCGCGCTGCTCATCGAAATTCGCTCGTAATCGGCATGCAAAGTCCGGGAATCAACCTGAATGAACATATCTACGCATTCTCAACAGTGTCGGGTGGATCCATGGCGGCCGCAACGTATGTTTCAGAAATACACAAGCGGTTGCGCGAAGACATTTTTCTTATCAACGCGCCGTCCGGGGAAAGCGCTGCCGCCCGGTCTGCGCAAGATCAGCCGGTTGCCTTGAGATTGAAGTCGCGTCTCAGGCGGGATTTCCTTTCCCCGGTAACCGCGTTTTTAGCATTTCCGGACATGTTACAAAGATTCATACCCTGGGGTTTTGAATCTCTCGATCGTTCACGCGCATTACAGCGAACATGGGAGCTGGCCTGGGAGTCGGCGGAAAGCGAATCGCCTCGAAGCAATGCGTACAATCCATTCGAAAATCGTTTAATGAATCTACGTATTCCGGAAAGAGCGCTATATTCCACAAACGCATCCAATCCGCTGAAGAACCTGATGTTGGGTGTCCCGGCTCTCATATTGAACAGCACCGACGTGGATACCGGCAGCCGCGTTATCATATCAAATCTGCCCAGATTTGGAACCGACAATCCGGACGGTACCGATTGGCTGCATCCTGCCGCGCGCAAACGTATGCCTTTGAGTACGGCGGTACTGGCCTCGGCGCGCTTTCCCTATATCACTCCATCCGGTCGAATCCCGGTGGTTCGCAGAGATCCGAGCGCCGATGACATGCGTGCCATCAAGAGAGCCGGAATTCAGGAACTAAATAAACCGTTGGAGTCGAATGTTCTGAGATTTCAGGACGAGGAATACGGCTGTGCGCGGGAAGCATATCTTGTGGATGGCGGTTATTTTGAAAACAGCGGTATCGCTTCAGCTCTGGACTTAATCAATGAATTAAAGCGGTTCCACAATTCCCGACTGCCTTATGAAATCACGCTGGTTCTCATTCGAACCGATGCCAATCGAAAACTGAAACGAAGTGATTTTTTAAGGGAAGTTCTGGATCCACCGCAAACATTTTTGAATGCATGGGGCGCGCGTGTTCCGTATCAGAAACGTCTGGCGACAGAGTTTCAGGAAGGATTGGATATACGACAGGTCATAGATTTCAATTTTGATATCAGCGAAAAAAAAGTACCCAGCAGCTGGCTTTTATCCGCAAACGCTCGTCGTCGCGTCGAGCGGGGGGTGGAAATATCACTCGGCATAATCAATACGGAATCTCAAACCGGCGAAGGTGCGGAGAAACCGCAGGCCGATTTGTGTAAGTCGCCGCCGGCGGTAAAGGTCTCGACTGCGTGGAATGCTCTCGTTGAAATCCTCTGTAAATAACCGATACGGCATTGGGAGTCGGTATGCTTGATAGAGTGGAAAAATTCTTTCGGAACTATATTGCGAATACATGGGCGCTGGGAACGTTGTTTTTATTGGCCGTATTATGCGCTTTTCTATTATCGAGTGCGGCTTCCCGGTTTGTCCACCCACGATTCAGTCATACGGAAGAACATCATATTTTTCTGATTTCTGAAGCGAGCTTGAATGATACCCTCGTCAGCAGCGAATCCGAAGCCGCGTCCTATCCGGAAGAACGTAATCGTAAGAGAGAAAAACATCTGCGCGCGGATACGGATGGGCATACTCGCCATGTGTACCTGGATTTTCTCTGTATCCTCATTTATTCGTTGCTGTTTCCCGGAATCGCCTGTCGCTTCGGACCGCAGAAGCTGGTCCGACCCATTTTGGTTTCGGTTGGATTGCTCGCCCTGGTGGATATTCTGGAGAATGCTTATATTTTATACCAACTGGATAGTATTGACGCCTGGATTGATTATCCCGGCCCCGACGGTGGTGTTCTCGGTATCCTTAAATGGGTTATCGTAACGGCGATTTGCATATTACTGGCCGTGATAATCTGGAATAGATATAGACTATGGCGTCCGGAAGTTGCGCCGGAAATACGCAAGCGGGAGCGGCGATATATTTACGATCGAGCAATGCGTCGGGCATGGAATCCTTTGCGCGACTTTCTGCTTTTTGCGTTACGGGCTTCCATTTTCGGTCTTATTTGTTATGGAATACTGAGCTTACTGGAGCCGCCCGAACTAACGCAAAGCATTGCGACGCATGAGCACGTTCCGTTGATTGTCATGTATGTATTGTATTCCGGCCTCATGGCCGGGATTGCGTTTGCCGCTCTGGCCGTGTTGCTGCGCTTTATGGAGCTGTTTCTGGGAGAAGCATCCGGTGAAATCCGGCAATTCATGACTTCCAGGTTACAGAAATTAATGAATGGAAAAGAGGCGGCGGACTTGCGGCGATCGGATGCGGACAATCGCGGCGTGTTGTTTGATGGAAGCGGTTTGTTCGTATTCCAGAAGGCTATACTGATTGTGGGCGCCACTGCCCTGGGCGGCTTCACGTTGTATCAGATCGTCCGGCAAAATCCGTATACTGACATTCGCAGCATACAATTAAACAACCGTTATCATGTAGAGATTGCAACTGATGGTGGAAGCGGATCGGATAGACCCCGGCAGATACCGGCAGCTAACCCCGTGCCGGCGGACCTGGCTGGAATTATCAAGCAGCTTGGTGAGCTGAGAGTATCGATCGATCAAAATTCACGCTCAATAAATGAGCAGAAAAAAAATTTGCAATTGCTGAATAAAAAGGCCAACGCCGATGAGAAGGACATAAATAATATGATCTGGTGGTTGCGTCGCCTGCAGAATGAAGCTGGAGCACACCGCAGCTATTCCATTCGACCCGAAGACCGCAAGTGGTAACACCAGACGAGCAGACGAACGCGATGCTTTGAGACGATATGAAATCTTAAGCCGAGCATGTTGTCGGATGAACGGGGATGATTACGTTCCCATGGAAATTTCGCGGTCCTGTCATCCCGAATAGCGCCTATCCCTCTCCAGAAAGCCGGTCGCTTTTTGGTTGTCTCCTGAGAAGCGTTCGGGACCACTCGTTGCATGACGTTTTCGGTCAATATTGAAATCGATCATACCGGATACATTCGCGGATCCGGCAAAATGCCGCCGCCCATTGACAGCGATGAAAATATACTGTCTCTGTGCTTAAACCTGTTTGTAGAGAGCGTCAACGGCGTGCGCGAACTGTATTTAAAACTGATCTCCGATGACGGCCGACTCGTCGGCCAGGAACGCTTTGAGTTGACTCAGGTGTTGGACAATGCACTTACCTACTTGATAGCGCTGCGTCACTCGCTGGAGGGCGATAACAGTTTCACCATGTTCGCTCTTAAACAGGAATTTGAAATGCAGATAAACGTTAAGAGTCGTCACTGGGAAGGTCAGGGACGACTGGGGCCCAATCGGCAGTTAAAAAATCGGGATTTCTGGCACTGGCTCAAGCGCATCCATGAACGTCTACTCAGTCTGGTCAAATTCCTGCAGGACGCTCAATTGGACGGTGTGATCGACGCGTCGGAGAGCATGATCATCACGCAGGCTCTTGACCGTATGATTTTTAACGTCATCATTGTGCGCGACGGCATCGAGTCCGGTGTGGTACAGTAATCAATAAATAGACGCACGCCTGTGAATGGTCCGCGGCCCAAATCGCGTCGCTCTCGGAAGTTCCGCGATTGATCGGGCAGTTACAAATCAAAAGAAGAACGCGGTACTGAACTTAATGTACACTTCCAGAGTATTGGAAGCGTAGCTGTTGGAGAGTTCGCCGATGCCGAGTAACGTGGGCGTCTTCATGCTGTAGTACCCGCCGCTACCGAAAGTATACCCCAGATAGTTGGAGTAGGAACGGGTAAAATCTTCTTTAATAATGCCAATGTGCAGACCGTAGCGACAATAAATGCGAAAAACCGTTTCGAAGTTATGGCGGATGCCTTCTTCATTCACGTTACCACCCGCCACCGGCGCGATCAAATCAATGGCCGTAAGCGTGCCGCCCTGTTCTCGATTCAGCGGTTGAACGCCCGAGAGATTGAAACTACCGGTACGTTTAACAAAAACAAAACGATAATGAAAACCCAACCAATCGAACATCTGGTAGCGAAAGGCCGGTCCGAAAACCCAGCCGGTCATGCTGTAGTTGACCGGAGTAAACGCGAGCGCGCTCCAGTTAATTGAATTAGGCAGATACGGTGCGCTGGCGTTGGGTGCGACAAAGGACCCGAAGCTGGAGTCGTTATGTTCACGGTACCACTCGCGCGCTACGTAGGGCCCTATTTTAAATCCTCTCGTCCAGACCGGATGCAGATACTTGAATTCCAGCGTTTGCATGGATTCAACATACTCTTTTAATCGATAACTTTCGAATACGGCCCACCGGAAGCGATTGTCCGGGGGTGCGAAGAAAGTTATCTTAGTGGGCGAGTGATCATTGAACTCGCGCTGGCGGTGCAGGTAATGATAACCCACGTTAAAGCGGTCCATGAAAGTGTAGTCGATGCCGAAATGGCCGGTATAAACGTTAACTTTATCGGCTTCTTCCAGCGGCAGAATCGCTTGATAATTGATGTCGTTTCCGGCGGCGATGGCAGAGTTCAAAAACCATGAGGGCGTAATTTCATTGAGTATGGCCGGTTTCAAACGCGCTTCGCCCAGACCGAAAAAGATCCGAATGCGACTCAACTCGGATCGACGAAAATATTCATCCGCGGGCAATCCTTCTTCGGCCGGGTTTCCGGCGGTGCCTTCCTCCGCAGGCTGATCCTGGCCGTCCGTCGGTTGGGCCTGGGCGAACAACCCGGATGTCAGGCATACATTGAACACAATCAACGCGCCGAACAGACGACCCGCGATTGAAGTGATCGGTAGACGAAAGCGACTATATTTAAATTTCATAAAATATCTTCGTAACATTCAGATTGGTAACGCAGAGCCTGGGGATCGTTGGGACCGGCGTCTGTCGGTTGTTGTTCATTGCCGGGCTGATTCTCACCCGGCTGAGTTTGATCCGAGCCGGGAGTGTTGTTCGGGTCGCCGGTTGTTTCCGGTTCCACCACTTCCTGCTCGCATTCCTCGCCTTCGGCTCCGTCCGGATCGTCATTCATGACGATTCGAATTTCCACCCGGCGATTTTTTGGTTCCGGCCCGTACGTCTCGACGATCTTCTGGGTGTCCGCGAAACCTTTGATTTCAATAAAGCGTTCCGGTTCGATTTTCTGACGTTCAATGAGCGAGTTTTTTACGCCGTCCGCGCGACGATAGCTCAGGCCGATATTGTACGCGCGGGAGCCGGTGGAGTCGGTATGACCGCCGATGCGGGCCAGCGTGTCCGGATAATCATGCATGGCCGCGCCCACTTTGGAAACCAGTTCGGCGGCGCGTTCGGTCAGGGCGGCGCTGCCGTGGGCGAAGGACACGTCCCCGTCAATGGTCACCAGTAACTCACGGGTCTGCGTCTGAGTACACGTATCTTTTACTTTTTGCAGGGCGATGCCCAGTCCTTTAAAGCCGTTGGAAATTTCTTCCAGTTGAACGCCGCTGTCTTCGAAGTCTTTGCGGATGCGAGCGTACATCTGGTTGAACTGATCGGAGCGATTTTCATCCACCTGATCCATCTGTTCGGGAGTAACTCGCGAAGGGAAAGCCACTTCTTCTTCGTATACCGGACAACCTTTTATGCGTTCCAACATGCGCCGACGCTCGGGTGTCATTTCGCATGCCAGCGCGGGCAATGCCAAAAGAATTACGACGGTCCGCAGCACGTTAAGGGTCTGCGTGCCCGAAATGCGCCGCAACCCGGAGCGAACCAACACTGACCGGTCGCGGTTATGGTTGCTGCTTTGTTTGAATGATGATGTTTTTACTGAAGAATTCGTATGCATGCGATACTCGCTTGATGAATGCCGATTGTATTTATCCGTTTGTTTCGTTTAATTCCGGGATAAGCATTTAACTCAAACCTCGAAATAAATGTCTAATCCGGATGGAATGGCCATAGCGCCAATTCATACGGAATCAAACATCGTTAATAAAGGCTCGCGCGAAACGATCATATTACAAGCGGAAAAACATCCGGCGCGTATACTTTTAACGTCATACTCATGATTTGCTAATAAACCATCCAATCGCCGGCTGTTCCCATGAGAATTTCGATTTATTTTGAAAATTCATAAAAAAAGTATAGTTCAAAACCGTTTCGGTCCGTGTGAAATGCGACCGGTCTACAATGCGGACCGATGCGATTCGGGATCAGCGACCCGGAATCGGTCTATGCAAAATGCATTCGTATTTTTTCATTTTCAATTCTTAATATTATCGGCATATGACCGGGAGGAACCCGGTCCGTCCCTGCGATTGATGTGGCGGATGCGCAAATTGGCCGCAGGAAAAGAGGATGGATTGGTACACGATAGAAATACTGGATGATGGTATCCGTCTGGATGTGCGCCCACCCGACCGGGACGCCTGGGAAGAGCGTATTTTTTTCAAGGATGTGGAGCGGGTCTGCTACGAGGCCGGTGATTTTTTAATGTCGGACACTATCTATATTTTTGTGCGCGGTCGGGAGCACTCATACGCCATTCCCACCGAGGGCGAAGGTGGGCCGGAACTGTGGGGAGCCCTGGTTAAGGCCGGGCTCTTCGATGGTCGACTGGCTATCGAAGCCGCCACCGCCGAAGCAGGTACCATCCTGTGCTGGCCGGAGATCGAGAGTACCTAATCTCCGAACGGGCGCTCCGGCATGACGGACTAATTATCGTCGGTGCCGAAAAAATCGTCTTCCAGACGATCGGCTTCGTCGGCTACTTCCTGAATGACGGCCGCCAGTAACTCGGGC
>JAGRMX010000349.1 GCA_020441025.1 Leptospiraceae bacterium | reverse complement strand
TATCGCTTTATGGCTCGCAGTGTGGACGCCTTGCTCTGGAATACCGCTTCCGAACGTGACCTGTGCCATCGCATATGGGGCGCATTGCCCGGGGAAGTTGTGCCCCCTGCTCTGAATTTTAACGCTTATACCGATTCTGGTAAGTCCGAATTATTGAATGTTACCGGATCCAGGCACGCCGGCAGTGCAATTGAGCAATCATCGGATGTCGCTGCAGCCGCGCTTATGGAAACAGCGCATCACGAATCGGAGTCGGACGAACCGAATGCGTCGATACCGTACATTCTGTTCTGTGGACGCATTGATGCCGGTAAAGGATGCGCACAACTGATTGAATTTTTTTTAGAATATCGGCGCCAGACCGGGCAGGTATTGCATCTGATTTTCACCGGAAACCTTCAGTTACGACTGCCTGCCGTGGACGATATCCGGTATCTGGGATATGTGACCGAAGAACGTAAGCATGCATTGATACGCGCCGCCCGTTGCGTGGTTGTGCCTTCGCCGTACGAAAGTTTGAGTTATCTGGCTATTGAATCGCTTTTAATGGGGACGCCGGTTCTGGTAAACGCACACAGTCCGGTATTAATGGAGCATATTGCATCGGGCGGTGGATTGAGCTATGTAGATTATGAAAGCTTCGCGCGCGCTCTGCAACATATACTCAGCGATCATGAGTGGCGTGTCGAGGCCTCCCGGAATGGAAGCCGTTATGTCCGACGTCAATACGCACCGGACAGAATGCGGTCGCAAATGAATCGGGTTCTGGAGCGTATCGGCGCGCCGCTATTAAGTTGATACTGGTAAATTGGTTTCATGCACGAATTCGGACCAGACAATCGTTCTGAAACTCATCGGACGCTATCTGGCGACTCGCGACCGTATGTGGCGCTGGTGGTTCAGCGCTTTCACCCCGACATTGCCGGCGGAGCCGAACAACATGCCTGGTTGTACGCGCGCTACCTTCAAACGACCTGCAATGTGGATTTACTGACTACCACCGCAAAGGATAGTTCCACCTGGGCCAACGTCCTGCCGTCCGGTGTAGAGCACGCGCAGGGCGTGCGCATAGTACGTTTTCCGGTGCAGGGTCAACGCGATTCAAACTGGAAAGCGATCCACGATTTACTGCTGAGAATTTACCACAGCCGCCGGGCCGAACCGGCTCCTGTCGCCTACGACCTGCAGGCCGAAGATGCAGCGCCCATCGGAGTATGGGAGCATCGCAGTACCGTCCTGGATACGGAATACATTCCCTGGAGTATAGCAATGCAGGAGGAATGGCTACGCAGGCAGGGGCCTTATTCACCGTTGCTTGTGGAATATTTAGAACGCCATCATCCGGTCTACGACGCGATCATCTATTTTACTTACTTGTATGCACCCGTCTATTACGGCAGCGCCATTACACCCGCTTCAAAAAACTATCTGGTGCCCACGCTGCATCCGGAACCGCCGGCGTACCTGCCTATTCTGCGAAGACTGATCCGAAATTTCCGATGCGTGCTCTGGAATACGGTACCGGAACAACGTCTGGGAGAGCGCATCTGGCCCGAGAGCATGCCCGAAACGGATCATAAAATTATTGGTATGGGTATCGATTGTGATCCCGCACCTCCGGCCAAATTAGAAACGGATTATGTTCTGTACGCCGGTCGCATTGACGCCGGTAAAGGCTGTGCCGAGCTGGTGGAGTTCTTTATTCGATATTCCCGGGAAGCACATAATCCGGTGCGGTTGATTCTCATCGGTACTTTACAGATGTCGCTTCCGAAATTCGATTCAATTGAGTATCGCGGATTTGTAGAACAAGCTGAAAAACTCGCGTTGATGGCCGGTGCGCGCGCACTGCTGATGCCGTCCCGGGTAGAAAGCCTGAGCATCGTTTCGTTAGAAGCCATGGCCCAGGGTACACCGGTACTGGCCCATGCCGGGTCAGCCGTAGTACACGGTCACATCGAAAACTCCGGCGCCGGAGCCATCTATAATGACTTCGCTTCATTCAAGCGGGGAATGGACGAGTTAATTCAGGCGACGGATGGAGACGCGCCGGAGCGAATTCATAAGAGTGCCATGGAATACGTGCTGAATAATTATTCACATGCCTTGATTCGTTCCCGGTTGTTGCGTGCTCTATTTGCCGATCGTCAAGATTTTGAACCGGACAAATAATCGGGTTGCATATGCCAGATCAACATCGACCGGTGCCGGGGATGTGGCAACGGCAGATTCAGGGCCAGCATGGTGCCGGGTGGAAAATAAAACGCGCTTTCCGGTAAGCCGGTCAAATAGGCCCCCATTCGGGCCACATCCGGAGCGTGAAAAATCCACAATCGGCATTCTGAATTGCCGGCATCCGTGAGTATATCCATAGCGTCATCTACATCCAGGCCGGGAGCCAGAGCCGCCGCAGGTTCGCGCTCGACTGTTATATTTTTTTTATTCAGATGCGCCTGGATGATTTCAGCCGTTTCCGTGGTGCGATGTAAAGGACTGTGCTGGATGTGACGGATATCCCAGCCGCAACCACTCAGTAAGGCCGCCATCCGATCCGCATCCTGTCTACCCCGGGTGGTTAATTGCCGGGTATAGTCGTCCGTTCCGGACTGCGCATCGCAGTGTCGCATAATTACCAGTTTCATAGTTTCGTCCTGAATTACCGTTCCCATGCCCGGCGTATCCGGTTTCCGTCAGGCGTATCTCAGCGCAGCCAAAATTCATTGGACTGTTCGGAAGCACCGCTTTCACTCGGCGTGATGAGCAATTCCAGTGCTGAAGTTGTGATCGCCGCCAACTCCCTCAGTCGATCGTACAAAGACGTTCAGGCGCTAAAAAGTCTGAATATTGAGGTGCGTCGAGGGGAAATCTTCGGGTTCCTGGGGCCCAATGGCGCCGGAAAGACCACTTTTGTAAAATTGATGCTCGATTTCATTGCGCCATCATCCGGAGAAATCGAAATACTGGGCGATTCCCCCGCCCGGCTGAATCGAGCCCGAATTGGTTACCTTCCGGAACGGGTGAGCATCCATCCCTTTTTGACCGGACGTGAGCTTATGATCTATCGTGGTCACCTGCTGGGGTTGGAGCCGGCCTCTATTCAGGGTCGGGCCGACGAGGTTTTAAAGGAAGTGCATCTGGAGGATGCCGCTCACCGTCGAATTGCAACATACTCCAAAGGCATGCAACAACGAGTCGGCCTGGGGTTGGCTCTGATGGGCCGACCGGAACTGTTAATTCTGGATGAACCTTCCTCCGGTTTGGATCCGATCGGAATATCCCAGGTCCGGGAAATTATGCAGGCTCAGCGCAAACAGGGTGTTACTATTTTCTTTAACTCGCATCAGTTGTTGGAAGTCGAAAAAACCTGCGATCGAGTGGGTATTCTTAATAAGGGCACTCTGGTAGCGCAGGGTGCCAGCGCTCAGCTATCTACCAGTCGCGGAGTCCGTTTTCAACTGGAAAACATCAACGATGACATTGTCAGTTATGTTCATAAACTCGATTCAAAAGCCAGCGTGGAAGGTAACTCGGTAGTAATGACCGTCGAGGATCTGGAAGAAGAACGCAAGCTACCGGCGCGCCTGGTTGAGAAAGGCGGACGTCTGATTAAGTACGAACAACGCACCGAATCACTGGAAGATATTTTTCATCGCTTGATAGCGAACTCAGACAACTGATTTATTTTATTATCCGGTATAACGCATGGAAACAATAGTACTATCCCTTCGTCGCATCGCCACTATCTTCGCGCTTACCTTTCGCGAATCAATTCGCAGAAGATTGCTGATTGTTTTTATTGCGGGCTGCCTGCTGATGATGCTGGGCGGCGGTTCCTGCGCGGGCTTTGTTTATAATACCATGCGCTCCCAGGACGCTACCCGGGAAGAAGCGTTGGTTCAGCAGCGCAAGGAAGTGGAGGAGTATCTGGCCCGTCCCGATTTATCGCCGGAGGCGCGACAGGAAGCCGAAGATTATCTCACTATGATTTCCGAAGAAAACGCCAAGCAGCGCGATGAAGCCGCTCAGGCACAATTAGAAAGCATGCGCGTTTTTATGATCGTAACATCCTTTGCCGTGTTCATTTTCTGGCTATATCTACTGGCAACTTTCTTCATACCTTTTATCGCCATGAATGATTTCTACACG
>JAGRMX010000348.1 GCA_020441025.1 Leptospiraceae bacterium | reverse complement strand
ACCCCGTGGACTCGGTCCACGGAAGGACCGCGTTCACGGCGCAAACTGTTCCCGCTGGAAATCTGGTTTTAAAAGCGCGCAAATCGGGCGAGTACATGGTTGACCGGAATATTCTTATTCAGGAAAATACGCAAAATGGTCACGTCTCAAGAACAGGCACTGGTTGCGTTGAAATCGGCCGGATTCCGGATTACACCCCAACGACGCGATGTAGTGGAATTGCTGACATCAAAAAAGCGTCGGTTCACCGTCCAGGAAATCCACTCACGCCTGAAGCAAAAGCACAGCGGATTGAGCATCGACACCGTGTATCGGACCCTGGCAACTCTGGTAGAGCTGGGCATCGTGGCGGAGTTGAACCTGCGCGGTGACGCCAGTATTTATGAATACCAGGGTACGGATGATCATCACCATCACCATGCCATCTGTATGCGTTGCGGTAAGGCCATTTGTCTGGAGGAATGTCCCGTGCCCGCAGCATTCGAAAAGAGCCTGAAAAAAATTCACTTCCAGGCGTTGAATCACAGCTTTGAGGTCTATGGATATTGCCGCGAATGCCAATCGCGTTGAATGTTGCCACGATTATTAAAAAAGCATTCACTGCACTCTCAATCTATCCAATCATATGCTGACCCAATTTTCATTATTTCGCACCATCGGAATCAAGCTGATTCTTTTCGGGATCATTACAGGCTGTGCGTGCGAGGCGGAACAATCCTCCGACCGATTGCGGATCATGGTGGTCATTCCACCGCAACAGTATTTTGTAGAGCGGGTCGCCGGAGATCGAGCCGAAGTTACCGTGCTGCTACCTCCGGGAGCCAACCCGCATACCTATGAGCCACGCCCTGCCGACCTGGCTGTATTGAGCCGGGCGGACATATACTTTCAATTGGGTTTGCCATTTGAAGAAGCCTGGTTACCGCGTTTGCGTTCGGCCGAAACGAGCACACGCTTTATCGACATGCTTGCGGATATTGATTTAATCATGGATGATGAGCACAATCACGGCCATCATAATCCGCATGTATGGCTTTCGGCCCGCTCTGCCCGCACCATTACCGGTAATATCGCCCGGGAGTTAAGCGACATCGATCCGCAGTATGCCCGGCAGTATCAAGAGAACGCGCGGGATTTCATCGCGGAGCTGGACGCCCTCGACGCGGAATTTGCGGAACGATTGCGTCCCTTTAACCGGCGCACACTGTTGATGCATCATCCCGCGTGGGTATATTTCGCCCGGGACTACGATCTCACCATTCTGGCCATCGAAGAACACGGCAGTGAACCCGGAGCGGGGCGGATGGCGGATGTAATCGAGCAGGCCCGCCGGTTGAATTTGCGCACGGTGTTTGTACAACCGACCATCAATCCGCGCACCGCCGACATGGTGGCCGGAGATATTCAGGGTCGCATAGTTGTACTGGAAAATTTGAGTTATGAATGGGAGCAGAATATGCGCACGGCGGTAGATGAGTTCGAACGCGCATTGCAAGAATCTAACCATGCCGAATGACAGAAACATAATGGAAGCATCGAATCATCCGCCCGAGTTGCGCATTGAGAACCTGTCGGTAAATTATGGACGTTTTCAGGCGCTGCGCAATATTCAACTAACTGTACACCCCGGTGCGTTCATCGCATTGATCGGTCCCAACGGGGGCGGCAAAACCACATTATTCAAAGCGATTCTCGGTCAGGTGCAACCGGTCGCAGGTAACATCTACCTGGATAACCGCCTCATGCAGGGCCCTACCGATTCCATCGGCTATGTTCCGCAACACCGCGATTTTGATCAAAAGTTTCCCATTACCGTGCGGGAGGTAGTCCGCATGGGAAGACTCAAACGCACGCGACTGCTTCGACGCTACAATCGCACGGATAACGAAGCTACCGAGCGCGCCCTTTCCCGGGTGGGCTTATTGGAATTAAAGGACCGATCCATCGGAGCGTTAAGTGGCGGACAATTGCAACGCGTACTCATCGCCCGGGCGCTGGCAACCGGCGCGTCCATCCTGCTGTTGGATGAGGCCACCACCCATCTCGATCCGGAAAGCGCACACGGCCTGTATACGCTATTACGAAAGTTAAATCGTTCCACCAGTATTGTGATGAGTTCCCACGATATAAATGCCATGCATCATTATGCCGATTCCATCGCCTGCATCAATCGCGGTTTGCATATCCATCGCAGCGATGAAGTCACTCTGGAGCACCTGCATGCCAGCATTACCGGTTCCGGCCAAATGACCGGCGCGGCCTGAGTATTAAAAATGCACTTCTTTAACGTAATTCAGATGGAATTTATGCGCAACGCGCTATTGGCCAGCCTGTTGGTAGCCATCGCCGCCGGTCTGATCGGCACACTGGTGGTAGCCAATCGTATGGTGGCCATGACCGGGGGCGTGGCGCATGCCGCCTACGGCGGAATCGGTCTGGGCTATTTCTTTCAGTTTAACCCGCTGACCGGAGCTTTGTTCTTCAGTCTGAGTGCGGCTCTGGCTATGGGATATATACGTCGTCGCATCGGCGAGCGCGCGGACACTCTAATCGGCATATTATGGGCCGGCGGCATGGCGGTAGGCATCCTTCTGCTGGATTTAACGCCGGGTTATAAAAGCGATTTGATGTCCTACTTATTCGGCAGCATCATCGCCGTACCCGTTTCAGATTTATATTTAATGGCGGGTCTGAACATCGGCATGCTTCTGATTGTATTTCTTCTTTATAAAGAACTGATTGCCATTTCATTCGATGAAACCTTCGCCGCTTCCCGGGGGCTGCCGGTAACGGCCCTGTATTTGCTTTTACTCGCATTGATCGCCTGCGCGGTCGTTATTCTGGTGCGCGTCGTCGGTCTCATTCTGGTGATTGCCTTGTTTACCATTCCGCCCGCCATCGCGGGACGCCTGACTCATTCCCTGGGTCGCATCATGCTGGGCGCTTCGGCTATCGCCGGACTCTTAAATGTAGGCGGCCTGGTGCTATCTTATTATTTCAATATAACTTCCGGAGCGGCCATTATTCTGGCGGGTGTGTTGCTCTACGCGATTGTATTGTTGCTGCCCGGAGCGAAGCGCCGGTGGGGCGGTGAAAAAACCATGGCCGCTTAACGGGTACTGCACTGCTTCCCGATCGAATTGAAATGTGGACCGCCCCGGATCCCGATCGCCAGAATCCTTGAAGGCGATTAGATTTCACAACGACGGCGCTGACGTTCCAGAAAGCGTGCGGGTGCCAGCAGCCGCGCCAGTTCGATTTCCAACGGTAAAAATTCGCCGGTCATCCCCGCCGCCAATAATTCCGCCGCCAGCGGTGCGAAGACTATGCCGCGTGAACCCAATCCGCCCAGCACAAACAGGCCGGGATGCAAATGATCTTGATTGATCTCTGTCGCATCGCTGTCCGCGGCGAAGCGCTCCCGATCCGGAAGCGGTCCCACAAACGGCAGATGATCCCAGCCGGATATGCGAAAGGCAACCCGCGCTTCAATGCCTGTGCGGACCGACTCATGCCGCAAAGCGGCGAACTCCGGTACCTGCGCGATCAACTGGTCCAGCAACCAATCGTTTTGCTCCGGTAATACATGTTCCGCGTTATTCCACTCTTCAAAGGTGGCGCCCACAACATGTCTGCCCGCCACGGCAGGCGTTACGTATCCGTTATAACACACCACGCTGCGCAGGGCACGGGTATCAGATTGCTCCGGTAAAGTCAACAACTGGCCGCGCACTCGCCGCACCGGAATCCAGCCGGTCGGCGCAAGACCGGTTAATCCGCCGCCGCAGGCCAGCACCAGGCAAGGCGTAGTATACCTTGCACCGTCCCGCATTTGCAGAACATACTCATTCGATTCCCGACGGAGACCGGCTACCGTTTGCCCGGTACGCACTTCAATGTTCGGATGTTGTAGATGCGCCCGACATAGAGCCGCCGGAGAAACCAATCGCCCTTCGAGAAAAAAAAGACCGCCCACTCGCAAAGCGACGCCGGCAATTTCGGAAGCCTCGGCCGCCGACACGGATCGTACCAGGTGAGCCGGCAACTGTTGCAGTTCCGCCGCCTGATGAAAACGCTTCCGAAAGGCTTCATTGAATCCCAGTTGCAGAATACCCCGGGTGGGGAAACAAATGGTCGGGTTCGGATCATGCTTTTCACCGGCCAGACGATCCAGGTGCCGCAACA
>JAGRMX010000347.1 GCA_020441025.1 Leptospiraceae bacterium | reverse complement strand
AAGACGCCGGGCGGAATGTCGCCCATTTCCAGATTCTGCCAGCGCATCAACACTTCGGCGGCCACAATGCGCTCGTCCGTCAAATTGACGACGGGCTGATAATGCAACACCAACTCGCCGTTGTCAATGGCATTGCGTAGATGGGATGCCAGCAACATGCGGCGAACGGATCGGTCATTCAACTCGCGGGTGAAAAATCGAAACGTATTCCGTCCCTGTTCCTTGGCCAGATGCATGGCCGCGTCGGCATTTTTTAAAAGGGTGATGTAATTACGGCCGTCGTCCGGATAGAACGTAACGCCGATACTGGGTGAAATAAAAACTTCGTTCGTATCCAGGTGGATGCTGCGTGCGAATACCTCGATAATGCTGCGGGCCACCTGTTCGGCACTGCGACTGTCGTCCAGATGATCCAGAATGATGATAAACTCGTCGCCGCCATAGCGGGCGACGGTATCCACCGGCGTTACACAGGACTGCAGGCGGGCGGCGGCTTCAATGAGCACCCGGTCGCCGGTATCATGGCCCATGCTGTCGTTAATGTGTTTAAAATGATCCAGGTCTACCAGTAAAAGCGCCAGGCTGGTTTTACCCAGTTCGGCCCGGGCGGCGGATCGTTCAAAACGATCGCTGGCCAACAGTCGATTGGGCAGGCCGGTCAGACGATCGAAGTTGGATTCGTGCAGCAGGCGTTGTTCGTATTCTTTGCGTAGTGAGATATCTTCGCACATGGCCGTGAAGTGGGCGATGATGCCTTGATCATTCAGGATGGGCGTAATCGTTTCCTGCATCCAGATCAGACGACCGTCGCGCGTACGATTTAAGATTTCTCCCCGCCATACGTCGCCGTTTCGGATGGTGGTCAATAAATCACGATAAACCTCCGCCGGTGTTTGACCGGATTGCAATATGTGCGGAGTGGAACCGATCGACTCCATGGGCGTATAACGCGTCACTTCCGTGAAAGTTTGATTCACGTATTGAATCACTCCGTCCGCGTCGGTAATGAATATAGAAGTAGGACTCTGTTCGATCGATAAGGACAGTTTGCGCAATTCATCATGGGCCTGTTTGCGTTCGGTTATGTTTTCAACAATCACTATCAGTTGATGAATTTTACCATTGGCGTCCCGGACGGCGGACGCGGCCAGTTGCAGCCAGCGCGTGCGGCCATTGACGAGCATATCGAATTCCAGATGACACGCGGCCATGACTCCGTTGCGTACGTTGGAAAGATCGGCGTCCAGTTTGAATCTGAAACCTTCGTCCTGATTGAGCAACCCGGGTAGCTTGCGAAACAAAACGCCATCCGGCGGTATGTCTATAATCTCGCAGAAACAGGCGTTGGCCCTGGTGATTTGATTGTCGTTGCCCAGCAGCAACATACCGGCCGGCGCCTGCTCGAACATACTGCGCAGAATCAGTTCATTTTCGCGCAGAGTATTGGTCTGGCGTTCATGCGCCTGTCGGATGCGCATAAGCGTAATGCCCAGGGTTAAATGGGAACACAACTCACCCAGCAGCTGAATTTCATCGGCGTCGAAGGATTGTTCTTCCGTGGAATATAAATTGAGCGCTCCGAAAACCAGATCGTTTTCAGCGATGGGCAGCGCAATGGAGCAACGGTAACCGCGTTGCGCGGCGCGTTCGCGCCATGGACCGAATAGAACGTTCTCGGAAAGATTGCGAGCCACGCTGGGTCGATTGGTGCGAATGGCCATGCCGGTGGGTCCCTGGCCGTATTCATTGTCGCCCCAGGAAATTTGAATGCCGTCCAGATAACCTTCTTCAATGCCGGCGGAAGCGATGGGAAAAACCGATTTGCGGCGATCATGGTACGCGTATCCGACCCAGGCCATGCTGTAGCCGCCATGTTCCACGCAGATGTTGCAGACTTTTTTTAATAGAGCGGCCTCATTGGCGGCGGTGCTCAGGGCCATGCTGGATTCGCTTAATACCCGCAACGCGCGGTGGGAGCGAGTCAGTCGATGCTGATTGAGTTTGTTTTCGGTGATGTCCCGGGCAATGCAATAGATGGAGCCGTCCGCATGTCTCGTGGCGTTCCATTCCAGCCAGCGATAGCCGTCGCTGCGATGGCGAAATCGATTTTCAAAGCGAACGAACGTGCCGTCTTTGTTCAGTCTGTGAAAATACTGCCGGGTGAGCGATTGATCATCGGGGTGCAGCATGGAAAAAAGCGGGAAGCGTAAAAGTTCGTTTATGGTCCAACCCAGATTGATCTGCCAGGCGGGATTCAGCTGAACGAGAGTACCATCCGGCTCGATGATACTGATCATATCGCGACTGACATTGTACAGAATGCTCTGTTCATACTGGGAACGTTCGTAATAAATCAGAATGGTAAACAGGGCCACCGTAAGGCCGAAAAACGCGCTGGCGGTAAAGCCGATGGGAGCGAACCATGCCACCGTTCGCAAGAACGGAAAATCCAGTTTGTGCAGGCCCCACAGTAAAAACGAAAAGCCTACTATAACATAGGCCGCGCTCAAACGAAAGCGCAGAAATAGAATTCCCAGGCAGATGAACACGGCGCCCTGCATTAAAAAAGGAGGCAGATGTTGATAGAGAAACGGAGCTTCGTATACATACAGTACTGTGTACAGCACGGTCATCAGAATGCCGCCGATCATAATCCAGCCCGGTGGATGGGATCGATAAAAGAAATTCCAGGCACCGGCCAATAGAAACAATACGGTGAACAATTCGGCCCAGCGTGCAAGCCAGTCGATCTGTGGGAACGCGAGCAGCGCAATCAATATAATGATATATCGAATGACGTAAACGGCCCAGGCAATGGTCCAGTACAGGAGTGCGCGTTCTTTTTTCTGTAAGTATAGATACAGATAGACCAGCTCAAGCATCAAAGACGCGACCAGTGTAATAATTACGGCGGGTATGAGCCAGAAGGACATGCCGGTTTATTGGAAATAGATCGGCGTTACATGGCAACCAGGTTTTACAAATTTCGATTTCGGTGAAAACTCGGATGCGATGCGCGGTGAAATCGGGATGAATTCGATCGAACCAAACCGAGCAATTCGAAGCGAGCAATTCGAAGCGGTCGAATTAAATCGACCGGGCGTCCGTTTCAGAGAACCGACCGGATTGATCAGAAATCGAAGCGCGATTGGTCGGTAGGTGGTCGCTGAAAGAAGGCGCGGGCGTAGTCTGCATCGGCAAAATATTCCCATATTTCGCGATAAGCTTCCCAGAGTAGTTTTCGATAAAAGTTACGATCGAATGGAATCACTCTGGAATGAAACCGTCGGGCGGCGCTTTCCAGGCTGAGATATCTTTTACGGGGATCGGGATGTTTCTGATCGACTACCAGATAAGCCACCTTTTCGCCGGGTTGCAACTCCAGATTATGAGTTTTTTTCAATTGAGCCATGGACAGGGCGGTAGCGCCATTACTGCGATATTCATCGAACGCCCGGGTGGCTTTTTTGTGGATGATCAGGTCCATCCAGGGGATTTCCCCATTGTCAATTTCAGATAACAACCGCGTGTAAGCGGCGTGTATCCGTTCCTGTTGTCTGCAGAGCGTGGAAACATCCGGCACGCTGCGCATGAGGTTCAATAATTCGTTTTGCGCCGCCCGAATGAATTCGGGCGTATCCCGTCGTCGGAGCGCGATGCCCCGGCACTTCAAATCGCCGTTCTGAAAGCGTCCGAAGTATCGGTTGGTTACCGCCAGCTCCGGTTCGTTGCGCGCGGAGAGAAACACCACCCAATCGTAAATACCATCCAGGCTCATTTCAATACCCGTAGCGGCGGTAATCATTTCACAAACGCGATTTATCTCGGCTTCGCTTACGGTCGACCCCCGGCGATGTAGAAACAGACAGTCGGTAATGCCGTGGGCGATGTAGTAGCCCTCCCGTTCGACAATCGCTTTGGCCGTTAAGAGTTTCTCGCGGCCGAACGCAGTGACGCTTTCGTGGCTTTCAATGCGACCAAACTTGGCGTTGCGATAACCAAGATACCCGAATGATGTGACCAGCATCCATTTTAAACTGTTTTGCCGGGCGTCATAATTTTCGTGAGCGGCGCCTTCGGTTTCTTTTTTGCGCCGCTTAAAATAGCGCCGGCGGGCCAGAATGTGTTCCAGAGCTTCGGCTACGATTCCTCGACGTCGTACGCATAACACCACGTTGGTTTCCGGTACCCGGGG
>JAGRMX010000346.1 GCA_020441025.1 Leptospiraceae bacterium | reverse complement strand
CATTGTTTTGCGCGCGACATACGCCGGGGCGGATCAACTGGTGTTTGACGCCGGAATCGATCTGGGCGCTCTGTTGCTGGATGGTGTCGGTGACGGCGTATGCATGCCGTTAATTGCGGAAGGTGAAATCATGTTCAGCATGCAGGCGCATCTGGACCTGTTACAGGCCGTACGCCTGCGCTTGAGTAAAACCGAATTCATATCCTGTCCTTCCTGCGGACGCACTTTATTTGATCTGCAATCCACTACTGAACGCATCAAGCAACGCACCGGTCACTTAAAAGGCGTAAAAATCGCGGTGATGGGTTGTATTGTAAACGGCCCAGGCGAAATGGCCGATGCGGATTTCGGCTATGTAGGCGCGGGCCCCGGACGTATACATCTATATCTGGGCAAGGAAATCGTGAAAAACAACATTCCGGCCGAAATCGCGGACGAAGAGCTGGTGGCATTAATCAAAGCACATGGCATGTGGAGTGAACCGACGCCGGTGCAAACCGATTGATTTAGCCGCCATATTATCGAATCATAGATTTTACCGAGGCCGTTGTCCCCTCTGTCGATGGGTTGCGAATGATGCACTCGAGTCGATATGCGTATCACCGATTCTCTTGCGCCGGGATAGTTTGAAGGCCGGCAATGTTGAAAGAAATCACTATTGACTATTATTTTTCTGAACGGCCGGAGATTCACTTTCCTCAACGATAGCATCCGGCTGCTCGATAAAATAAAACGCCCAATCGCTCAAATTGCCGTTATGATCGCCCACCTGCAGGGAGAGAACGCAACCCTGTTCGGGAATGATGGTGCGTGGAATGGAGACGCGTATCACGGAGCGATCATTAATCCAATCAAACGGAAACTTGCGTCCATCCAGTAGCACGGTGGAATTCTGTAGATTAAATCCCCCACCCCGATCCGACACGGAAATTTCATATACGAACGAATCGCCGCCTTCATTTAGAACGGTAGCCGCTTCCCAGATAAAGGGATTGCCCAACACAGGCGGACTGATATCTTCTAATTGCGCCATCGGTCCATCGAATCGTACCGGAAAATAATAGTACAGCTTTCCATTGGCACGTCGGCGCGGTACCGCCACCAGACGCCATTGACCCACGGTGAAATTAAAATAATACAGGCCAACTTTACCTTCGTTGACATCCGGAAAAATCGCTTCACCTTCCGCTCCGCGCAGATAAGCCAGATCCTGTCCTTCCAGATAAAAAACCGGACCGGCGCGCCGCAGGATCACATCCTGTCCTTCCGCCGCGCGACCGTCCGCGGGCAATACATGTTCGGCAGTACCTTCGGGCAAATCCGGCAGATCAAACAGCCGCACCCGCCCGGGCACCTGCACGCTGTACGGCTGAAACGTTATGCGCATCTCCGCGTTATTTCCAGCGGCCTGTAAACGTACGCGCGATTGATCGCTAACAGATTGAAATCCGACATCGGGACGCAGGCGCGGTTGCTCACGTCCGGTATCCGACGCAGCCGCCTCTTCGGCCGTGGTCGCTTCGCCCACGCTTAATTCAAAATCGACGGTGCTTACATTACCGCTCGCGTCACTGACCAGAATGCTCAACGGAATCCCGTTCGTGTTACGCTCCAGATTTCGCACCGCATATCCCGGAGATACATTACTGCGGGTAGACGCATATAAAAGATACACGTACTCTTGCCCGATGATGGTACGAACGGTATGATAAATCTGAGCCGCGTGAGTAAACTCCCGAATATGAATCCGGTCCAGATTGTGCGCGTACAGGGTATGCTCGCCCTGCTTGAGTTCCACCCGTCGCACACCATTTCGATTACGAGCGGCCATGGTATCGTAGCCCCCCACGAATACACGCAGTACGTCCGCCTCACTTACACGGGGTTGTTTGCCGTCGGCCAGTTTGTATTGAATGCGTTGTTGTCCGCTTACGGTGGTCGTGCTGCTCAATTGCTCCAGAGCAAAGACCTGGGTCCCGGCCGCCGTTTCCAGGTATACATGATTCAGTTCCGGTGCGGTACTATCAGGAATCGATAATCCGGAAACCGACAACGGATCGATGTACAGCCCGTCTTTTTCAATTTCAAAATGCAAATGCGGAGCACCTACGCCGCTTTCGCCGCTGCGGGCAATACAATCGCCTTTTTCAAATCGAAACCAGGGCGGAATGTTTACAAAAGTACGGCGATCCGGGTCCATTATTTCGATGGCCTGGCGAAAGTATTCCAGATCCGGGCGATCGCAATTATAATCCAGCAAATGTCCGAAAGTCATCTGCACGCCGTCGGGAGTGCGCAGCCACAGTCCGTTCCCGTATCCGTAATCGGCTACATGTATACGGCTGATACTTCCGTCCAACGGCGCAATGACCGGAAAACCCACCCGGTTGAATGTTTTATAATCCAGCCCATGATGATAACGACTGAAGTGACGGTATTCGCCGAAGCTACCGGAAATATGCACTTTACGATCGGTCTGCAACGGATGTTGCAAAGTACGATCACTCATGAAATTACGCTCCGATGAAGCGATACTGCTGCCGGGTTCCGCTTCGGGTGGAACATAGGCGGTGAAGTAGGTGACTGCCAGAATGCCTGGAATGATCAAAGCACGCCAGCCAGTATTCAACTGACGCCGTTTCGACCCGGTGTGCACGATAGACGATTTTTCGATACGCTTCATTCAATTTCCAGATACGAGCATAATTCCTGTATATCGGACGCATAGCGCGTACTTTCATTATAACGATCCAGGATCCATTTGCCATCCGCCACGTATTTGTACACATAATCGCCGGGACGCATTCGCTTTCTGAGCCGAAAGATGCCGTCTTCACCCTTGATCATTAAATCGTGTTCCGGGTTCCAGTTGTTAAAACTGCCTACCAGCGAAAGGTTATCCACCTCGGGTAAATAAATGGCGAACTCGACCAGGCGCTCCGGCAAATCTTCCTTCTCATCCAGGATGCGTACCGTAATGGTCCGATTGATGTCCGGATTTTCCAGGTAATAATGAGAAATATAGCCGCCCAGCCCATCGTCTTCGCGGGTCCGATGCGTGGGATCATGGGTCCAGATGCCATCCACCTGAAACTTGTAGCGATACATGTCTACCCGTTCCCCTTTCTCAATTTCCCGCACCGGTAGAATATAATAATATACACCCATGCGGTTTCGAAACATGGGCACGGGACGCCAGTTGTTAAAATCTCCGGCCAGAAAAACCCGCTCGGATCGATAGCCTTCGAATGTAAATAGAATCCCTTTTTCCAGATACTCCCTTGAATTCGCATAGTGACGATAATTCAAAACCCGGACAAATCGCGGCTTAATAGCCTGCCGCAATGACTCCAGTTGCTGCAACGTATAGACCGTTTCCTCTCGCCCGGTCTGATAGATATCCTCCAGCGCTCCGTCTTGCGAGTTGTATCCGCGCAGATCGGTTTCACGACCGTGGATTTCCGGAGATATGGCAAGCAAGCATGTCGCCAGCAATAACGCGTACGCGCGCCCCTTCCGGGCGGTAAGCGTTCTCAGAATTAGATTTCTCATTTTTTGTGTACAATTTTGTGTCATCATGCAAACTCGTCCGGATGAATCCCATGCTCGGGTTGATCCGAAAAGACTTCAAAATTCCGGAGTCGGATGCTAATAATGTCGATAATCTGGGTACATACGCTTAAGTATATTCTCAACCACTGACGCATATTTCCATGGCCGAAGATCAACTCACCGCAGAAGAAATGGAGCAAATCCAGGAGCTCCTGGCGAACCTGGACCAACCGCCCACTCCCGCGACTTTTTCCCCCATGCAGGAACAATTCACTGCTGATATGCAGGAATTGAATCCGGAACCGGAAGATCCCTTTGCCGGCATGGGTGACGAGCAAACCGATCAAGATGCAGACATCGATCCGGGCCTTACGGAAGACGGCACCGGTAGCCCGGCTGAAACAGGCGACCTTGCTGATCTCGGCGATGCCGGCGAGGCACCCGCCGATACAGGTGACTTTGGCGATTCAGGTGACCTCGCGGACCTGGGTGATGCCGAAGAGGCTCTTACAGATACAGGCGATTTGGGCGAACTGGGTGATTTAGGTGACCTGGCTGACCTGGGCGATGCCGGCGAAGCACCCGCCGATACAGGCGACTTTGGCGATTTAGGTGACCTTGCTGATCTCGGCGATGCCGGCGAGG